>NZ_JASJPC010000051.1:0-69991 GCF_031426875.1 Sulfuritalea sp. | reverse complement strand
TTCGGCGCCGACTCCTGCAGGCGCAGCAGGGGCGGTGCGAACTCGAGGTGGTCGGGCTCGGTCCTGGCGAGAACCTTGTTCAGTAGCTTCATGTCGCGGCGATTCCCTGTTCCGGGCTCGCAGCCCCAGGCCGGCGGCCTGGGGCACGAGTCCCGCATTGCGCTAAGCGATCTTCTGCACGCCCTCGGCGAGGCCTTTGAAACCCTGCAGGTTATGTCCGGAGCCAGCCAGTAGCGAGAAGGCGTCCGTGCCGAAGGCGGGGGTCGATCCAAGGTAGCCGCTCGTGGCCTTGCCCAGCGCGACGGTATCCGCGCCGAGGCCATCGTCCAGCCAGGCCGGTCCGTTGCCGGCCAGCGCTTGCGACACCGCCAGATCCACTGCCAGCCAGCGCGCGAAGATCGATGCAGCATCGGTCGTTACCGCGCCGGCTGAGGCGACGGGCAGATACTTCTCCCAGTCCGCGAGGCTCAGATAGGCGGGTATCGACAGCGTAGGTGATGACTCCACCGGCGCCACGCTCGTCGAAGGCAAACCGACGTCCGATATCGCGTTGTCGGTAATGCTACTTGTCTTGCCGCCCTTCGCTCCTGGATCGCCCGGCGAGCTGCCGGCGCCGTCGTTGAAGTTCGTCGTGTGCCCCGCCGGTGCCGCGTCCAGGCCGTTGCCTACGCCCTGGTTGCCATGGCTGATCGACAGCCGGAAGACGTCGGACACCGAGAGGCTGTCCACCGTGTTGCCGGTGGCCGCCACCTGGTCTGTAGCGGTCACTCGCACATCCAGCGACATCACCTCCTTGGGCGACATCCCGGAGAAGGCCAGCGTCTGCGCGTCGAAGTACAGCCAATCCGGCAGGGCCGCGCCGTCCGCCAGTGTCGCGCTGTAGGTCAGCGCATCGCCGGCATCGATATCCTTGAAGCTGTCCGCCGGCATCTGCCAGGAGAAGGGTTTGTTGAAGGTGACGTCACGATCGGCCAAGGGCCCGTCCACGACAGGCGCGTCGTTAGTGCCGTGGAGGAACACATCGAGCACCGCGCTGGTGCCGATCTGTCCGTCCGTCGCCGTGTAGCCGAAGTGCTCGACCACCGCCGCGTCGCGGCCCAGCGACTGTATCGTCACGGCGGAATTGTCCAGGCTGTAGCTATAACTGCCATCCGCCGCCAGGACGAAGCTGCCGTACTCTCCGGCATAGCTGCCGGGATCGGCCACCTGCAGCACGGTGCCCCGATCGACGTCCGTGTCGTTGGCCAGCACATTGCCGGAGGCAGTAGTGAGCCAATCCTCGACCACGATGTCGGCATCATCGACCGTGACCGGAGCGTCGTTGGTGCCCTGCACGGTGACGTCCAGCGCGGAATCCACGGCGGCCAGACCATCCGTGACGGCATAGGCGAAGTGATCGACCGCGGACGTGCCGCTGGCCAGCGACTGCACGGCCAAGCTGTCATTGTGCAGGCTGTACGCATAGCGACCATCGGCCTGGAGTACCAGGGTGCCATAGGCGCCGACATACTCGCCAGGGGCAGCGACGCGCAGCAGCGTGCCATGGTCGATGTCGGTGTCGTTGGCAAGCACGTTGCCCGTGACGGGAAGGCTCGAATCTTCGAGACTCGACACCATGTCTGAATTGGCGACGGGGAAATCATTCACGCCCCGAATTTCCACATCGACGACGGAAGTGGCATTCCCGCCATGGCCATCCGTAATCGTGTAGGTAAAGCTGTCCGCCGTAGTCTCGCCCTCGGCCAACTCCTGAAACCCGTCGCCGATATCGTAGCTGACGATACCACCGGCCAAGCTTACCGTTGCGCCGATCGATGATGTCCCGACGGCGACGACGTCAATGACATCGCCGGAATCGGCATCCGTATCGTTGGTCAGAAGTTCGGCGGCTGATATGGACAAGGGGCCACCATCTTCATGGGTGACGATCTGATCCGGATAGGCTAGCGGGGGCGTATTCTCGGCCAGGCCAAACTGGGCCCGATTCAGTTGACTGCCATCCTCGAATGCCAATGTGGACAGGCCCTGGTCACTCAGATACCAGTCCGCCAATGCAATGCGGTCGTCGGATCCCGCGAACCCGAGGATCAAATCGGCGCCAGACCGCTCTACCGTGACCTGGTCCGCAGATATTCCGCTTTCCAACAACAGGGTATCCACGCCTTCGTGGTCAATGATCCGATCATTGCCATCGCCGCGACGATAGATATAGACATCGTTACCGGCACCACCGGAGAGAACGTCATCCCCGGCATCGCCGACGATGCGATCCTCTACTGCGGTACCCGCGATAGTGTCGTCATTGTCGGTGCCCTCGATGTCAAAGCCGCGCATGAGCAACTCTGCATACGAAATACTCTCGCCATCGGCGAAAACGAAACGATCGATTGCCGGATTGGCAAACGGATTTTGCGGATCGAATCCGTTGATGTGGATGGCATCCTCGCCGTTGAGCTTGATCAAGAGCGATCCAAGGCTCAACGAGATCATCCAGGAAAAAATCCCCTCTCCGAACATCAGGATGTTCGCCACTGAGACGCCATACTTCTTGCTCTCATCGTAGATGAAATCGGTGCCATCCCCGAGGTTGTAGGTGTAGATGTTTCCTCCGCCCGTTCCAAACAGGTAGTCATCCCCCGCCCCCCCTGTGAGCCTGTCACCACCCGCTCCGTTAAGCGTGTCGTCTCCACTCCCGCCCAGAAGGACGTCCATGCCGGCACCACCATCGATAAAATCGTTGCCTGATCCGCCCGCGATGTAATCCGCTAGACCACCGCCGATCAGGCGATCATTGCCAGCCTGTCCACTCAGATAATTCTCTGTCGAGGGATTTCCGACGAGCACGTCGTCTCCCTGGGTTCCGGAATTCGAAGGAATGCTCTGCGCCATGAAGGTCGGCACGTCCCACTCGGCGGGAATCTCCCTGCCCGGTTCCTGCGCAAGGCGCCGAATTTCGTCGATACCGACCTGGGTTCCGTCGGCAAACCTGAAGTATTCGACCCCCCAGAATCCCCCGTTGGGTTCGCCGTTCCACGAGGTGTAGGTTGGACTATCTGCCTTAGGGAGCACGATATGTACGCTTTTCCCCGAGCCCCAAGACAGGACCAAGGTTTCATAGAGTGTCGAGGGGTTCGTCTGATCGACAGCGCGCGTATCCAGCACGCCATAGGCAAATCGCAGATCAGAGAGGCTTACCCCCGTGTCAAATCGCACCGTGTCGGTGCTGAGCGAACCGGCTGAATTGTTTGCGCGATAGATCCAGCTGCCTCCCCATGGCGGGATGATCGAGTACCGCAAGACCGCCTCGTCGATGACCACATGGCCGGCCTGGCCGGGCACGATCAGATAGGTGTCGTCCCCGCCCATGCCGGCGAGATAGTCGTTGCCGCTCCCCCCCGCCATGACGTCGTTCGAGCTACCGCCGAGAATCCGGTCGTTGCCTGTACCACCGATCGTAAGGCTTCCTTCACCCCTGTTCGAGATGATGATGTCGTCTCCAGCCCCGGCATCGATCGCGGCCCACGGGTCCGAGTAGAAAAAGTCGCTGCCAGTCGTCCCCAAAAGCTGGTTCAGGCGGTATACGGTGTTCGAGGCGGAGTAGCTTCCGGAAATGTAGCTTTGTAATGCGACTGCGAGCGGCCCCCCCGTACCACCGGCATCTACCGCCTGAATTGTTGAAAGCCTGAGTGAGTTGCCAACATTTGATGGCGAGACCGCCGACAATGAGCTGCCGGTAAACCAGTTCAACAGACTGCTTGATGCAGTAGCCTGATACCCGTTCTGGTACTGCTGTACCTCTGCCCAGTCGTACCAACTTTCCTCCTCCTCGCCGGAGCTACCGAGCGGATAGGAGTATCCGCTGGAGTAACTGCCCGTGAGGCCGTAAGTCGGCTGCCCCCACTGCATCTGAAATACCGCACCGCCGCTGGCGTTCGTCCGCGTTGTGGAGAGGTAACTGACATAGCTTCCTGTCGCGGTTACAGGAGTACCGAAACTTTCGTAGTCCACATAGTAGGATGCAGAACCAGATGAACTCGACGAGTATCCAGTGACCATCGGGCCGGTTTCCACGGTATATAAGCTGCCGTCCGCAGCATGGTGGTATTCAATCGTGGAAGAAATGTTCTGTGTGACGGAAGCACTGACGCCCAGGATCAGCGACGATCTGCTGTAACTTCCGTCGGGCAGCAAGGTCCATCTGCCGGATCCGGTTTCGTGACGTTCACGCCAGTTCCACAGAGTCGCTGCGTTATGGTCGTTCCATGCTTGGCTAAGCATGTCGCCGGTGACGGATCCCGATTGCGTGAGGAAATCGCCCATGTTTGTCGTTTGGCCGTCAAACGACCGGATCAGCCATTGCTGATCCGTCGTGAAGTAATTCTTGACGAGCAGACTATGCTCCCCGCCTCGAACACGAAAGCGCAGATCGTCGTTGATGCGCTCAGCACGGACGAGATCCAGTGTCATTCCGCGTTGAAACTGTATCGTGCTGGTTTCCCCTTCTCCCTCGATTGCGGTGTCGGTGCCGTTCTCGTCCCAATAGTCGGTGTTCTCCCAACCGAAAACATAGGTATCGTTGCCGGCTCCGCCGATGAGAATGTCGTCGCCAGTGCCGCTATCGATGACGTCGTCGCCGCCCAAACCCAGAATGGTCTCACTGAAGCGCGTTCCGGCTAATACATCCGCCGCGTCCGTTCCGCTAATTGCCGAAACACTAAGCCCGTCCAGCGCGGCGGTATCGTAGTGTGACCCGTTGGCGAATACCAGTTCGTCAATGCTGCGCCGGACACCCCCGGTGCCATACCAGTCCGGCAGCGTAAGCTCATCCTCGGTACCCGCAATGCCGATATGTAGGCTGCCATCAACGCGCCGCGAGAAAACGAGGTCCGAAAACGCAATGTCCGGCCCGAAGACGATCCGGTTTGCTTCCTCCTCAATGCCTGGAAGATCTCCGATAGTGTCGCGCCCGTCACCCCGAGCAAACATATAGGTATCACTGCCCGTGCCACCTGAAAGCGTATCCGCACCCTGTCCACCGACCAACTCATCGTCACCGTCGCCACCAGAAAGGTTGTCGTCGCCCGCATCGCCATGCATTCGGTCGGCGATGTTGGTGCCTATCAGCACGTCGTTCGTTCCCGTGCCATCCACGTCGAAACCTCGCGCCAGGAGATCGTCGTAAGCCAGCGTGGAGCCGTCGTCGAACTCTATATGATCGAACGGACGCAGGCCAAGCACGTCATTGCGGTTGAAGCTATCGAAATGGATCACGTCATCCGGGTTGGTGCCCACCTGAATCGCCAAGGATCCAAGGCGAAGTTTCAGGCTGTCACCAGCCACTCCCGACAAGCGCAAGACATTGCCATTGCTGGCTGATGTCGAACTCGTCACGATGCGATCCGTACCATCGCCCTGCGCGTAAAAAATCGTGTTGTTGCTGCCCAGCACCGTGATCCTGTCGTTGCCGCCACCGCCAGCCACTTGAGCGCCACCGTCGCGCGCAGTCAGGGTATCCGCCTGATTCCCGCCCTGAACGGTAGCCCCGGGGCCGGACACTCCCAATGACACGGCCTCGCCCAACTTGGCGCCGACCAGCTTCGCCCAGCTTTGACTGCTGCCATCGGCGAATTCGATGCGTTCAAGTGCGCCCGTGAGCCCCCCTTGCACGACGATGTGATCCTGGCCGAACTCCAGCAGCAGATCCTCGGCACCGACCCGGCTCAAACGCAGGTCGGCCAGCTTGATGCCCGGACCAAAGCGCAGCGTGTCCTTGCCCGCCGCATCCACGATGGTTTCTTTCGTGTCCACGCCCAACGCACTTTCACCCACAGCCACGAGGTAGGTGTCGTCACCGGTTCCGCCATTCAGGTAGTCCACGCCCACCCCACCGAACAGGGTGTCGTTGCCGGCATCGCCAAACAGGCGATCCGCGTCTGCGCCGCCGGACAACAGGTCATTACCCTCGCCGCCGTTGAGCAGATCGTTGCCTGCGCCACCGAAAAGCTGGTCGTTGCCTCCGTCGCCGCTCAGGCTATCGTTGCCCTCGCCGCCATCGAGATAATCGTTTCCAGCTACTGAGGCGGCGCCATTCAGTTCCGCATCGCCCAGCAGCAGATCATTCCCTGCGCCGCCGTATATCTCATCGCTGCCGCCGCCACCCGCCAGTACATCGTTACCCTCGCCGCCATCGACGAAGTCTTTGCCGTGACTTGCGGTCACCCAGTCGTCGCCGCCTCCGGAAAAAATCACGTCGTCACCGCCGTCGGCGGCCCACTCGATGCTCATATCCAGGAAAGTCCTGATCCGCGCAAAACCCGAGAAGACCGTGTCGTCTGGCGTGACCGTGCGCGTGACGCTCCAGTCCCGATAGACGTTGCCGGCCATGACATCGCCATCTATGTCGTCATTGCCCGCGCCACCAATCAGGAGATCGCTGCCCGTTCCGCCGAGCAGCAGGTCGTTACCGATTCCGCCGATGGCCAGGTCATCGCCCGCCCCCGCCGACAGTGCCTCGCCCTGCAGCCCGCTCGCCGTGGCGTTTTGCGCGGCCAGGGCGGCGCGCGCCGCAATTAGTTCGTCGGCATACAGGCGGTCGTTGCCGGCGCCTTCGGTAATGGCGTCCCGCCCGGATCCCCCGATGACCAGGTCGTTGCCGGCGAAGCCGACCATCCAGTCGTCGTCATCGCCGCCCTCGATGCGGTCGTTACCGCCGTAGGGAGTGACGATGTTGTCCTTGCCACCGAGACCCTTGATCAGGTCGTTGATCAACATGCCCGCCGGAGCTTCATCCGTGAGGCTGTCGTCGCCGTTGCCGCCGACGATGGTGCGCGCCACGGGCGGTGTGGGTGCGCCGGGAAGGCTGATGCCCAGTTCGCCGGCGGCGAAGTCTTCCACGGTGGTGATGCCGGCGGCGCGGGTGATGGTGAGCCGCCCGCGGCCCGTGGCATCGGGGGTGAATTCATATGTCACGCCATCACGCCGCCATACCCCGGGCCGAACGTAATCACCGCCTTTCAGCGGTGTACCGTTGAGTGTGATGTTTCCCTTGCCATCGCTGTCGAGGATGACGTCGTCGCCATCGCCAGTGGTCAGCAAGTAGGTGTCGATGTCGATGCCGCCTTCGAGGCGGTCGTTGCCTTGGCCGCCGCTGAGGGTGTCGTCGCCGGCGCCGCCGTAGAGGTGGTCTTCGAGGCCTTGGCCGGTCAAGGGATCGGCTCGTTCGTCGCCGAAGGCAAATACCCGCGTGCTGGAGTGCACCGTTCCTTGCAGGATTTCGTAGCCGGAGGCTGTGTCGATGTAGTAGGTCGAGTCAGGTTCGTTGGTGTAATCCCGCGGCCGTTCGGGATCGTAGGTGACGGCTGCCGGATCGACCGGGTTCTTGTTCTGCGCGTTGAACCAGTTCTTGCGCTCCAGGAAGTTCGCCCGGTCGGCCAGCCAGGACTCGCTGATCGCGAGGGATTCGACCGGCGTGCCGGCGGCCCGGGCATCCTTGTCGGCCTGCCAAGCGGAGTAGAGCGTATTGCTGGTGCCCTCGAAGCCGAGCATCTGGGTTGCTGCACTGGCGCTGAAGACGAAGGGGCTCAGGCTGTAGAGCGCGGCATAGGCGGCAAAGTCGTTGCGGGCGCTGTCCTTCAGGGCGGCGCTCGACGGCGTCAGGCTGAGTCGGCCGGCCAGGGCTTGGTAGGCTTCGCTGGCGGTGATGGCCTTGAGCTTCTCATAGAACGTGTCGCGGCCTGTGTAGGGAAGCCCTGCGCTTTGGAAGTCCGCGGTCTTTGCCACCGCCCAAGTGTTCCCGTCCGGGCTGCCGTTGAGGCGGGCGGCCTTGGTCTGCGGGCCGAGGATGAACTCGGCCAGGGCATTGACGACGTTCTCCATGACGTCGCCTTCGGCTTGGCCTTGGCTGCCGCCCGAGAGCAGATCGCCATTGACCGCCTTGCGCCAAGAAGCGTTCCTTAGAATGGTGTCGAGGGGCGCGATCACATCGTTGCGCTGGGCCTCGGGCACCAGTTGAAGCAGGGTATTCTGGACGTTGAGAGAATCGACGATCAGCACCAGGCTATGGGTATCGCCAAAGTTCTTCTGGGAATAGCCGTCCACGAGCAGCTTCACGTCGCCGTAGTCCAGCACCGAGCCGATCACCGAGGCGCCAATCCCGCCGCGATAGAGCGGCTGGTTTTCGATGAACAGGCGCACATCCTGGCCGTAGTGCCAAAGGGAATTCGCGACGGCGGAAGGACTAGAATCGCCCACCACATCGTACTGCGGTGATAGGCCGGCGGCGGGGAGCGATTCTTTTCCCAGGTAAGCGCGCGACACACCCGCCGGAAGGCCGGCGCTCTCGCTCAGGCGAGCTACCAGTCGCACGGCCATCCGGTAGTCGAGCTTTTCAGCGAGGATTTGATCGTTGGTGACGGCGACCGGGCTGCGGTTGGCCTCCTCCCCGCTGCCGCCGGCTTTCAATTGCGGAACCCGCGCGGCTTCGATCAGCAGCCCACTTTCCTGACCAAGGACATTGGTGCTGTAGATATCGTTGAGTGCATACCACACCAGCAGTCCCTCCGCGCTGATTCCACCGGCTGGGTAGAGCGCCATGATCGAGGCTTGTGCCGTCAGAACGGCTTCCTTGGTGTCGTATCGTGTTGCACTGAGTATTCGGTAGAGCGCCTGGAGTTTCTCGTCGCTCAATTGGGCGACGATCTTGTCGGTGTTGTCGCGTAGTTCGACGAAGCTATTCAGCGCGCTTGCCAGGGTGTTGCCGGCATTGATCTTGCCGACCCCGGCACCATTGAAGGTGACCACCTGCTGAGCGGCACCCGGGTGCAGAAGGTTAAAGGCCGTGGCGAGATGACCACCGAGGCTGTAGCCGGTGACAGAGAAGGCTTTGCCGGCCAGCTTGGTGGGGTCCACGTTGAGCTTGGCATACCAGGCCTCCATATCCGCGATCTGGCCCCAGGCAAAGCCCGTGTTTTTGATCTCCAGTTCGTTGGTCGCCAGACTGTCGCGCACGGTGTCGTCGATGAATTCGGTGGAGCGGAAACTGACGACAAGTTCTCCCGTCTGGTTGTTCTTGAATAGAGTTCCGGAGAAACCAGCTGTCGTATTGACGCGCTGGTCGAGGACCGTCCAGCCCTTCACCGGATCAACGAAATCGTCGGCCTGAGTTTGGGTGAATTTGGAGGCGTGGTTGTTGCCTATTTTCAATGCCTCCAATAGTTGGCCTGCCGTCAGCACATTGTTGTTGCTATCGACAAGAAATGCCTCTGCCGCCATCTGGAGGTTGGCGTACTTGAGGTAGTCGGCAATCGTCGGTGTGGTCATTGCAACTTCTCCTGTCTGATATGGAGGACTTTTTCGGCAAAGTCGCGGGTCTGGTTCATTTTGAATGGATGATTTCCCGGCGCCATTGGAAACGCCGGACAGGCGTGATATGCCGCCAGCAACCACGGCGCGCGGCCACCCGATGTATCGCCCTGACTTCGATCCATCATGTAGCCGATGCGCTCGGCAATCACTTCAGTTGTCTTGAGGTCGACCACCTTGAGCGAACTGCCTGCGATCCAGTATTCGCGCTCTTCGCGGGTGGAGATATCGTCGTAGGTGACGCCGTAGCGCGGCATGGGGCTGAGGGCTGGGACTTTGTCGAGGACGAATGCGTAGATATTGAGATCGAAGTTCGGATTGCGCTTAAGATCAACTTGGATATTGGGTGCCGTTGCATCCATCTTGCCAACAGCTTTCCTGCTCCCTGTATAGCGATACCGCTTGCCGTCCTTCGGGTCGATGGCTTCGACGTAGCGGTAGCCGCTCGAAACAAGGTGTTCGTGAGCAATCGAACCTTTTTCGTTGCGTCCGCGAAGAAAATTCTCGATGTAGCCCTCGCCACCCAGGTCCCGCCCATACGGATCATCCAGCTTGAACTGATCCCCGTAGTTGATTTCATTGGGTCTGAGTTTCATCAGGAAGATGCCTTCGACATTGTCCGCAGTGCGGTGGATGAACTCGCCGGATTTCTTGCAGCGCTCGGCGAACATCGTCTCGGCCTTGGCCAGCCTTGCGCGGCCATCCTCCCGTGTCGTTGTGTTCTGCGCCCCGCCGGTCGCGGTACACGCGGCAAGAATGAACGGCAGCAGCGTCGTGGCGATGCGCTGAAATAATGTCCTGCTCATGCTGCCGTCCTCCAGGTGTTCTCGTTGATCGCCGCCATCGTTGAATCGCCGTCCCGCCAGCGCCGACTTTTCGCTGTCGTTCGGTAACTGCTGGGCATACTTGTTGTTACGTTCATTCTTTCGTCTCCCTGGTGGTTGGTCCATGCCCGCCCTCGCTCACCACCCCCATCCGCGCGCCGTGTTCGCCGAGCGAGATCACTTCGTCGACCTGCAGTCCCCTTGGAATCTGGTGGGTGATGAAGATCATGGTCACTATGCCTTTCAGCGTATTGATGGTGCGCGCGAAGTGTTCCGCGGTGTGCTGGTCGAGGTTGGATACGGCCTCGTCGAAAATCAGGATGCGCGGCTGCTTCAAGAGTGCGCGGGCGATCGCGATGCGCTGGCGCTGGCCGCCGGAGAGGCCGACGCCGCGCTCGCCGATTTCGGTCCGGTAGCCGTCGGGCAGCGTGTCGATCAGATCGTGGATTTCGGCGGCCTTGCAGGCCTTGATCACGTCATCGAAGCTGGCATGGGGCTGGGCCATGACCAGGTTGTCGTAGAGCGTGCCGGCGAACAGCACGGTTTCCTGCGGCACCACGCCGAAGCTCGTGCGCAACTCATTGGCGGCGAGGTGGCGGATGTCCCTGCCGTCGAGGCGGATCTGCCCTTCCTGCGGCAGGTAGAAACCCAGGAGCAACTTGGCCAGGGTGCTCTTTCCGCAGCCCGACGGGCCCATCAGCACGGTGAGCCGGCCGGGCTTGAAGGCGAGACTCAGGTTGCGGTAGAGCCAGGGATGGTTCTCGGAATAGCGGAAGCCGATATCGGCCAGTTCGATCTGGCCGCTGCCGGCGGTATTCTCCCGGGCCGGGATCAGGGTGTGGGGTTCCTGCGGCATGTCGAGGATGTCGCCCAGACGCTTGACGGCGATGTTGGCCTGCTGGAATTCCTGCCACAGGCCGACCAGGCGCAGCATGGGCTGGCTCATGCGGCTGGCGAACATCTGGAAGGCGACCAGCATGCCGATGGTGAAGCCTTCGTTTCTCATCACCAGCAGCGCGCCGACGATCAGGATGGACAATGTCATGATCTGTTCGACGCCGTTTGCGACGACGTTGTAGCTGTTGCCAACCTGCTTGGTGGAAAAGCCGGCGGCGAGATAGCCGGCCAGCAGATCGCCATACTTGCGGTCGACGTCGGGTTCCATCTGCAAGGATTTCACCGTGTCCATGCCGGCGATGTACTCGGTGAGGAAGGCCTGGTTGCGCGCGCCGAGCATGAACTGCCGGTTCAGGCGCTCACGGAACACCGGCACCATCAAGAGGCTCATCACCGCGATGAGCCCCAACAGGCCGAGCACGATCAGCGAGAGCTGCCACGAGTACCAGAACATCACCGCGAGGAAGATGAACAGGAAGGGCAGATCGAGCAGCAGCGTGACGGCGGCGCCGGAGACGAATTCGCGGATGGTCTCGACGCCCTGCAGGCGCGCCACCAGGGTGCCGGTGGGGCGGCGCTCGAAGTAGGGTGCGGGCAGGTGCAGCAGGTGGCGGAACACCTGGCTGCCCAGCACGGCGTCGATGCGGTTGCCGGTGTGCAGCACGAGGTACTGGCGCAACCATGTCATCGTGCTGGTGAAGAGCATGAACATCACCAGGGCGGCGCCGAGCACGACGAGGGTGTTCTGCGTCTGATGCACGACCACCTTGTCGATGATGACCTGGGTAAATAGCGGCGTCGCCAGGCCGACGAGTTGGATCACCAGCGAGGCGAGCAGGATGTCGCGCCAGATGCGCCGGTGCTTGAGCAGTTCAGGCACGAACCAGCGGAAGCCGAAGGGCTGCTTCTCGGACTTATCCCACCGGGGGATACCGTCCCTTTGGGACATAAAGCCGGGGACATCCTCATCCTTGCCCTCACCCGCAGACGATTCCTTGGCGACGAGGACAAGATCCGGTCCGAGTCTGACGGCCGCGTCTTCGACGCTCAAGGTTTCCGGCGTCTGGCTGCCCGGCAGGAAATAGAGCAGGCTTGCGCCGTCGCTCTTGAGGATCAGGATGGGTGTGGCGGGAGTTGAATCCTCCGCGGTGTTGTCTGCGGCGTGGAGGAAGGCGATGGCCGGCAGCGGCAGCTTGGACCTATCCAGTTCGGCAAACTTGCGCGAGCCTGTCTTGAGGCACAGAGCACGCGCGGCGTGGTGGAACGACGCCAGGGTGTGCGGCGGCGGGATTTGCTGCGCGACCAGCGCGGCATCGAAGGGGATGCGGTGCAGATTGCAGAGGCTGCCAAGCAGCCAGAGCATCTGTTCGCTCGACAGCGATCGATCCAGGATTTCCCACTCCCCCGCAGTGTTTCTATTCTTGGCGGAACTGGTGCGTCACCATGCATTGATACAGCGATCACCTATTGTTGAAATCATGATATGGGAATTAGCTGAATCATGCAATAGGACTATAGAGGTTAAACATTTGACGACGAAACTGGCCAACATTGGGGAGTGTCTGTTCTTTACCCTATATTAGCCGCTCCAGAAATGCCCAATGACTCGCCACGAATGTCTCTTGATGGCCGGGACTTGCCGGCCACCTGAATCGGATTCAACCGGTTGGAGCGGCAGGTCCACTCCAACGCCGGCCGTTCAAATGCAATGCGTACGGTGTCGCCGGTGACGGCCGCCGCTGTTTAACTGCCGATGGGACGTAAGAGTCGGCGCTGATGATGCCCCTGCGCAGCAAGGCGGTCGAGCAAAGTACGCTCTCCTCGCCGCTGCGGATGGCAAGACGGCGCTTTGGCATCTGTCCGTGCGACTCGGAACAAGGACGGACCAAAGGCAGGAGTCGAGCAGCGCGGTCCTCGCCGTTTGGTCATCGATCGATACTATGATCAGTACCGTTTTGTCGAAAAACAGGTACTGATATGAATACCCTCACCGTATCCGAATTGAAGCGTCGCGGTATGGCGGCGATCGAGGATGGCCTGCGCAATGGGCCATTGCATATCGTTAAACGCAACAAGCCGGCCGCGGTGGTGCTGACGGAGGCGGAGTATCAAACGCTGACGCATGGTCGGGCCAGCGGCCCCGGCGGCGTTACCGCGCTGCAATGGCTGTTGAATCAGCGCGTAACCGGCAAGCGAAGCAAGGCGCAGATCGATGCCGCGCTCAAAGCCGAGCGTGACTGGTGATTGCCTTCTTCGACGCCAGTGCCCTGATCTAGCTGATCGAAGGCGCCGATCCGTTTGCCGCCAGGCTGCGCAAGGAGTTGGCCGCGGCGTCGAAGAAATATCCGGATCTGGGTGCCGCCGTAAGCCGACTCACGTGGCTTGAATGTCGCGTAGGGCCAATGCGGACGAACGACTCGGCGACACTGGCGATGTTCGACGGTTTCATTGCGCGGCCTGATCTGGTCTGGGTCGATCTGACCAGGGACGTTGTCGAACTGGCGGCGGTCATCCGGGTTCAGACAGGGCTGAAGACCCCCGACGCGCTGCAGGCGGCATCCTGCCTGCAGTTGGGCGGCGATCATTTGTTCCTGACCGGGGATGGCGCGTTCCGAAGGGTTTCGGGGCTGAAGGTAAAGATCCTGACATGAATCGTAGTGCGCCCCACCAACTAGTACGCAGACATGTTGAAACCGATGGATGTAGGAGCGAGCTTGCTCGCGACAACGGCTTATCGCGAGCAAGCTCGCTCCTACAGGGAATGCGCCTTTTCCTTGTTGACTGACTACGAGACGTTTGATCCCTGGCCACCGTTCCTGGCCAGGTCGGCGCAGATCGCATCGGCGGCCGGCCAGCGCGTGTGGCACCAGTCCGGCGCGATCAGCATCGGTTCGCGCGCGGTGGCGGTGACGCGGTGGAAAATCACCTCGGCCGGCGTGCGCCGGATCAGTTCGGCGGCGGTCGCCACGTAGTCCGCCATGGCCGGCGGCGCCAGGAGGCCGCGGGCATGGTCGGCGGCCAGGCGCGAACCCTTGACGATCATCAGCGGATGCAGCTTGAGGCCCTCGACGCCGCAGTCCAGCACGCGCGCGTGGGTCTCGTAAATCATCGCCGGGGTTTCCTCGGGCAGGCCGAGGATCAGGTGGGTGCATAGCGGAATGCCGTGGCGCCGCGCCCGCGCTGCGGCGTCGGCGTAGGCGGCGAAACCGTGGCCGCGGTTGATGCGCGCCAGCGTCGCGTCGTGGGCGCTCTGCAGGCCCAGTTCGAGCCAGACCTCGTAGCCCTGGTCGCGGTAGCCGGCCAGCATTTCCAGCACCGCGTCGGGCACGCAGTCGGGCCGGGTGCCGACGCACAGGCCGACGATGTCCGCCTGCGCCAGGGCCTCGGCATACAGGCGGCGCAATTGTTCCACTTCGTCGTAGGTGTTGGTATAGGCCTGGAAATAGGCCAGGTAGCGGCTGGCGCGGTTGGTCGCGGCGCGGCCGGCGGCCAGCTGTTCGCCGACCGACGCCTGCGGATTGCCGTCGTTGAACGAGAGCACGCTGCAGAAAGTACAGCCGCCGCGGCCCAGCGTGCCGTCCCGGTTCGGGCAGGTGAAGCCGACGTGCAGCGACAGCTTGCGCACCCGCGTGCCGAAGCGTGTCTTCAGATGCTGGCCGAGGGTGTTGAGGTAGTTTTCCAGTTGCACGGCGTGGAGTTTGCGGGACGCTGGGGCCGAATCCTAGCACCCGCTTGAAATAGGGTTTGCGGCGCGGCATCATCCGCAAACTCTCTTCCCCCGGAGCGCCCAAATGCCATCGCCGTCCAGCATGCAGCAAGTCATGATCGTCACCGGCGGTTCGCGCGGCATAGGCGCGGCGATCGCCCGCCTCGGCGCTGCCGCCGGCTACGCCGTATGCATCAGCTACCTGAGCAATCGGGAGGCTGCCGCCGAGTTGGTCGCTGGCCTCACCGCGCAGGGATCGAGGGCCATGGCGGTGCAGGCCGATGTCGCCCGCGAGCAGGATGTGGTGCGTCTGTTCGGCGAAGTCGACGCGGCCTTGGGCCCGGTCACCGCGCTGGTCAACAATGCCGGCATCCTGGAGCTGCAGGCGCGCGTCGAGGACATGGACGCCGCGCGAATCAGCCGGGTTTTCGCCACCAACGTGACCGGCAGCTTCATCTGCGCACGCGAAGCCGTGCGCCGCATGTCGACGCGCCACGGCGGCAGCGGCGGCGCCATCGTCAATCTTTCCTCGCGCGCGGCGCGCCTCGGCGCGCCCGGCGAATATGTCGATTACGCCGCCTCGAAAGCCGCGATCGATACGCTGACCATCGGCCTGGCCAAGGAGGTGGCCGCCGAAGGCATCCGCGTCAACGCCGTGTCGCCGGGGGTGATTTACACGGACATCCACGCCAGCGGCGGCGAACCGGGACGTGTCGAACGGGTCAAGGATGCCATTCCGATGAAGCGCGGCGGCTATCCGGAGGAAGTTGCCCGCGCGGTGCTGTGGCTGCTGTCGGACGATGCCTCCTATACCACCGGCGCAACGATCGATGTTTCCGGCGGACGCTGAGTTGCGGATTGCTGCGCTGCACGCCCGGAAATTTCTTGTCCTCCCGTCAATGTATCCCGTATACTGAATTCGCTGACGGAACACCGGCATTGACCCGAGCACCCCAGTCAAGGCCCGGATGCATGCATACAAGAACAGGGGCGGCACCAAAGGAGGCGGTTCATGACCGGGATCCAGTCCGGGGGAGCGGCGATTGCCGATCTGGGCGCCATCATCAAGTGGCTCGACCGGCGCGGACGGCTGGTGCGCGTGCGTTCCGAGGTCGATCCCGCCTACCAGCTGGCGGCCGTCGCCGCCCGCTTCGAGGGCGGTCCGCGCGCCGTCCTGTTCGAGAAGGTCAGGGGTAGCCGCTACCCGGTGTTCACCGGCCTCTACTGGTCGCGCGAATTGCTCGGCGACCTGTTCGGGCGTGCCGCCGCGACGCTGCCGCAACATGTCTCGGCCTGCATCCGCGACTGGCAACAAAAGCCTGTGGCGCCCGTGGTGGTGGACAAGGGTCCGGTATTGCAGGTGACCGAAGCCACGGTGGATCTTTCCCGGCTGCCGGTGCCGACCCACGCCGAACTCGACGGCGGCCCGTATTTCGATGCGGGCGTGGTCATCACCAAAGATCCGGAGACCGGAATACGCAATACCTCGATCCAGCGCTTCATGGTGGTCGGCAAGGACCGTCTGGCGATCAACATCGATGCCGGTCGCCATCTCGAAATCTGCCTGGGCAAGGCCGCCGCGCGCGGTCAGCCGCTGCCCTTCACGCTCAACATCGGCGTCGGCCCGGGGCTGCATTTCGCCGCCGCCACGCCGGCCGAAGCCGCGCCCATGGGCACCGACGAACTGGGCATCGCCAGCCAGTTCCACGGCCGCCCGTTGGAGCTTGTTGCCGGTACGCTTTCCGCCGTGGAGATGGTGGCCGAGGCGATGTTCGCCCTCGAATGCGAAATGCTGCCGGGCGAATTGCACGACGAAGGGCCCTTCGCCGAGGTCACCGGCTATTACGCCGGCGTCGCGCCGCGTCCTCTGGTGCGCGTGAAGAAAATCCACCGCCGGCGTCAGCCGATTTTCCAGACCATACTTTCGGGCGCCGAGGTGTTCAACTCGGTGGGGCTGCTGGGCGAGGCGAACGTGCTGGCCTTGCTGCAGAAACAGGTGCCCGGCGTCAAGGACGTCTATTTCTCGCATGGCGGCTGCGGCTTCTATCACGCCGTGGTGCAGCTCGCGCAAAAGCGCGCGGGCTGGGCCAAGCAGGCCCTGATGGCGGCCTTCGCCGCCTTCCCGCCGCTGAAGATGGTGACGGTGGTCGACGATGACGTCGACATCCGCGATCCGGCCGACGTCGAATGGGCCATGGCCACGCGGCTCGATCCGAAGCTGGGCATCATGGTCATCGAAAACGTCTTCGGCCACGGCCTCAATCCCGGCTTCCCGGACTACCTGGGCAGCAAGCTCGGCTTCGACGCGACGCGCCCCTTCCCGCACACGCCCAACTACGACCGGGCCAGGCTCAGGGAGACCAGCCTCGACGGACTCGATATCGCCATTCCGGCAATGCCTGATGAATAAGCAGATCCGCCGCGCGGCCGGCAGCCCGCGCAAACTCCATCTTTAGCCAAAGTGAGGTGAGACCATGAACCGTCGCAAATCGATTTCCGCGTTGTTTGTTTCGCTGGCTGCGGGTCTGTTCGGGCTGGCAGCACCGGCGGCAGTGCATGCCGCCGAGATCACCCTGACCTATGCCTTCTTCGCGCCGGCCAAGACCTTCCCCGGCCGGCAGATGGCGCACTGGGCCGAGCAGGTGAACAAGCGCACCAACGGCAAGGTCGCGGTGCAGACCTTCCCGGCCGGCACGCTGCTCGGCGCCAAGGAAATGTACGACGGCGTGAGCAAGGGTGTCGCCGACATCGGCCTGGGCTCGCCGTCCTACGATCCGGGCCGCTTCCCGCTGACCTCGGGCGTTTCGCTGCCGATGGGCTTCACCAATGCGACGGTGGCGAGCCGCTCGCTGTGGGAGCTGACCAAGGAATTCAATCCCAAGGAGTACGAGGGCTTCAAGGTGATCGCGATGTTCACCACCGAGCCGGGCTTCATCCAGACCAAGACCGCAGTGAGGAACGCCGGCGATCTGGCCGGCATGAAGCTGCGCGCCGCGGGCACCGGCGTGCCGGTGCTGAAAGCCCTGGGCGCCGCGCCGATCGGCATGCCGATGCCGGAAGTGCCGCAGTCGGTGCAGACCGGCGTGATCAACGGCACCATGACCTCGCGCGAAGTGCTGCAGGACTTCAAGCTGGCCGAATCGCTGAAGTTCGTCACCGACTATCCGACCGTGGTGGTGACCTTCGCCGCCGTGATGGACCGCAAGAAGTGGGACAAGCTGCCGGCCGACGTGCAGAAGGTGATCGAGCAGCTCGCCGCCGAAATGCCTGTCTGGACCGGCCAGTACCATGACAAGGAAAATGTCGGCGCGGCGCTGGCCTGGGCCGCCAAGGAGCACAAGCTGCAGATCCTGCCGCTGGCGGCGGACGAGCGTGCGCGCTGGGATGCCAAGCTGAAGCCGATGGAAGACGAGTGGGTCAAGGAGATGAACGGCAAGGGCCTGCCCGCCGCCGCCTACCTGAAGCGCCTGCGCGAATTGCGCGACCAGTTCGCCAAGCAGTAATGAGCGCCCCGCACGGCCGCCCGAAGGGGCGCCAGCCAATCCACGAAGCCGCGCAGCGGCGCACCGTCGTCACCCCCTCGCTCGGCGAGGGGGACGGGGGGAGGGTCGTCCAATGAGCCCGGCGTCACAAGCGGGCGACGCCCGCGGCCCGCTGCACCTGCTCGACCGGCTCAGCTTCTACGTCAACGAGGGGCTGGCCTGGGCGGCGGCCTTCATCCTGGCGGCGATGATGCTGTTCGCCGTGGCCGACATGGTGCTGCGCGGCTTCGGCATCACCGTCGCCGGCTCCTACGAGGTGGTCGGCTGGCTCTCGGCGGCGGCGATGGCCCTGGCGCTGGGCACCGTGCAGCGCCATCGCGGCCATGTCGCGATGGAACTGATGGTGGTCAAACTGGGACATCGCAGTCGCGCCGTCGTCGAGGCGCTGATGGCGCTGATGTCGCTGTTGCTGTTCGTCGCGGTCGCCTGGTATGTCGCCCGTTACGGCCGCGTGCTGCACGAGACCGGCTCCTTGTCGGAAACCCTGCGCGTGATCGTCCATCCCTGGGTGTACCTGGTGGCAGTCGGCTGCGCCGGCCTGGCGCTGGCCCTGTTGCTCGATTTTTTGCGCGCCGCCGGCCATCTGCTGGTGCTGCGACGTCACACCTAGTACGCAGACATGTTGAAACCGATGGATGCAGGAGCGAGCTTGCTCGCGACAACGGCTTATCGCGAGCAAGCTCGCTCCTACAGGGAATGCGCCTTTTCCTTGTTGACTGACTACTAGGCGGGAGAACGCACTGATGGATCCTACAACGGCGGCCCTGGTCGGCCTCCTCCTGATGTCGGCGCTGATGCTCTTCGGCATGCCGATTGCATTCACCATGCTGGCGGCCGGCCTGCTCGGCAACGCTTACCTGCTTTCGGTGCCGGCGGCGACCCACCTGCTGGCGACCAATGTCTGGGAGCAGTTTTCCTCCTACGGCCTGTCGGTGATTCCGCTGTTCGTGCTGATGGGCCAGTTCGCCTACCGCGCCGGCGTCACCGAGCGGCTCTACGACGCCGCCTACAAGTGGTTCGGGCGCATGCCCGGCGGCCTGGCCTGCACCACGGTGGTCGCCAGCGCCGGCTTCTCGGCGATCTGCGGCTCCAACTCGGCGACCACCGCGACCATGGGCACCATCGCCCTGCCCGAGATGCGCCGCTACGGCTACGACCCGGCGCTGGCCACCGGCGCGGTCGCCGTCGGCGGCACGCTCGGCGTGGTGATACCGCCCAGCGTGGTGCTGATCGTGATCGCGGTGCAGACCGAACAGTCGCTGCTGCGGCTGTTCCTCGCCGCCATCATCCCCGGCCTGATCCTGACCGCACTGTTCCTGCTGACCATCTTCGTCATGTGCCTGCGCAATCCCAAGCTGGCGCCGCTGGGGCCGGTGGTCAGCATGAAGGAAAAGCTGGTCGCGCTGTCCGGCATCATCGAGGCCCTGATCCTGTTCACCCTGGTCATCGGCGGCCTCTACTTCGGCTGGTTCACGCCCACCGAGGCCGGCGCCGCGGGCGCCTTCGGCGCGCTGGCGATCGGCATGGTGCGGCGCAGCCTGTCCTGGCGCGACACGGTCAAGTCGATCATCGAAAGCGTGCGGATATCGGCCATGGTGGTGCTGCTGATCACCGGCGCGGTGCTCTTCGGCCGCTTCCTGACGGTTTCGCGCCTGCCCTTCGAGCTTGCCGAATGGGCGGCGGCCCTGCCGGTGCAGCCCTTCGTGGTCCTGCTGGTGGTGCTGGGCATCTACATCATCGGCGGCGCGCTGATGGATGCGCTGGGCTTTCTCGTCGTCACCATCCCGATCTTCTTTCCGCTCGGCGTCGCGCTCGGCTACGACCCGGTCTGGTACACGGTGGTGCTGACCATCATCACCACCATGGGCGCAATCACGCCGCCGGTCGGCGTCAACGTCTTCATCGCCCACGGCCTCGCGCCCGAGGTGCCGATTCATACGATATTCCGTGGCGTCACCTATTTCCTGCTGGCCTTCGCCCTGTGCATCGCGCTGATGTGGGTCTATCCGGCGACCGTGCTGGCCCTGCCGAACTGGATGCTGGGCGGCTAGTACGACGACATGTTGAAGCCGATGGATGTAGGAGCGAGCTTGCTCGCGAGAGCGGCTTATCGCGAGCAAGCTCGCTCCTGCAGGGAATGCGCCTTTTCCCTGTTGACTGACTACTGGGCGGGCGAAGAGTTGGCGCTGGCGACACGGTGATTTCTTGCTTCGATCTGGAGGATGCATGCGCATAACGGTATTGGGCGGCGGCAACGGCTCCTATGCGGCGGCGGCGGATTTCGCCGGCCTCGGGCATGAAGTCTGTCTGTGGCGCCGCGACCGGCAGCAGTTGCAGCCGCTCATGGCGACGCGCCGGCTCGGCATCAAGGACGCAGCCGGGCGGCGCGACGTGGAGCTGGCGCGCGTCACCGACGACATCGGCGCGGCGGCGCGCGGCGCCGAGCTGATCGTGGTGCCCACCCCGGCCTTCGCCCAGGAGGACATCGCGCTGGCGCTGGCGCCGCACTTGGCCGACGGCCAGGTGATCTTCCTGCCGCCGGGCAGCTTCGGCAGCTACGTCATGATGCGCACCCTGCGGCGCGCCGGAAGCACGGCGGACGTTTCCATCGCCGAAACCGGGACCCTGCCCTGGCTCGCGCGCAAGCACGGTCCCGCCGAGGTCGCCATCACCATCCGCGCCACGCGCCTGCCGACCGGCGTGTTCCCCGCCTGCAACGGCCCCCACGCCTTTGCCGTGCTGCAGACCGCTTTCCCCGCCGTGGAGCCGATCGAGGATGCCCTGGCGGGCGCCCTGATGAATGCCGGGCCGATCATCCATCCGCCGCTGATCCTGATGAATGCCGGGCCGCTCGAACACTTCGAGACCTGGGACATCCACAACGAAGGCACCCAGCCCTCGATCCGCCGCGTCACCGATGCGCTCGATGCCGAACGCATCGCCGTGCGGCAGGGCCTGGGCTACAGCGGCGAGCACTTTCCGCTCAGCGACCATTACAACAACGACCGCTGGATGTATGGCGACGCGCACCAGCGCCTGGTCGACAGCGGCGACTGGCGCGAGCACATCGTGTTGACCGAGCATCGCTACATGACCGAAGACATCCACTGCGGACTGGCCTTCCTGGTTTCCGTCGCCGACTGGGCGGGCGTGCCGGCGCCGCTGGCGACCGGCTTGCTGGCGCTGGCCTCGGCCGTCTGCGCCAAGGATCTGCGCCAGGGCCGGCGGACCCTGGAGGGGCTCGGCCTGGCGGCACTGTCGCGCGCCGAGATGCGGGCGCTGCTGGCGCGCGGCGAGTTGCCGTGAAGCCGCCGGCGGTCGCGGCGCTCGGCGCCGGGCGCATGGGGCGCGGCATTGCACTGGCCTTCGCCTGCGCCGGACAGGAGGTGCTGCTGATCGACGTCAAGCAGCGCAGCCGGGGCGACTTCGAGAAACTGCGCGACGCCGCCCGGCGCGATATCGAACAGCAACTGGCGGCGCTGGCCGAACTCGGCCTACTGCGGGCAACGGCGATAGCGGCCGTCATGGCGCGCATCGACATCTGCGATCGGCAAGCCGCCGGGCAGTACTTGCCGCGGGTGCAGTTGTTGTTCGAAGGCGTGCCCGAGGTCATGGAGGCCAAGGCGGAAGCCCTGGCCTTCGCCTGCACCGCGCTGGCCGACGACGCGATCGTCGCCTCGACCTCGTCCACCTTCCTGTCGACAGCGCTGGCGGCGATGGTGACGAATCCGGCGCGCTTCCTCAACGCGCACTGGCTCAATCCGGCGCACCTGATTCCGCTGGTCGAGGTCTCCCCGCATCCCGGCACCGACCCGGCCGTCACGCAGCGCCTGCAGGACAGGCTGGCACAGATCGGCAAGACCACCGTGCTCTGCGGGCCTTCCCCCGGCTACATCGTGCCGCGCCTGCAGGTGGTGCTGATGAACGAGGCGGCGCGCATGATCGAGGAGGGCGTGGCAACGGCCGCGGACATCGACCGCGCCACGCGCTATGGCTTCGGCATACGCTACGCGGCGATGGGCGTGGCCGAATTCATCGATGTCGGCGGCAACGACATCCTTTATTACGCCAGCCGCTATCTCAGCGCGGCGCTGAACGATCCGCGCTACGCCAGCCCCGAAATCGTCGCCCGACTCATGAACTCGGGACAGAACGGGCTGCGCGACGGCAAGGGCTTCCACGACTGGACCGGCATCGACATCGACGCCTACCGCAGGCAAAGCACCGCGCGGCTGGTGGAACTGCTGCGCATTGCGGATCGACTGCCCGTTATTGCGGACTGAGGGCTTATGAATAAATCTACTGCGCGTGCCGGATCGGGGTTTGGGCGGTGCTCGCTATCCTCATGTACAAACACGTACATTCTGGTAGCTGCGCTCCGGCCGCACCCCGCTGCGGCTCGCTCGCTACGATTTCTTCACAAGCTCTGAGCTTGCCGACGTCGCGGCTAAGTTACGTTCGTAGCTGACGAAGGCGTAGTCGAAGCCTTCGTTGCCGCGATGCGCCTGGCGCGCGACCTCGCGCCAGAGGCCGGGGTCGATGGCCGGGAACCAGGTGTCGCCCTCGAAGCTCGCATCGATCTCGGTCAGTTGCAGGCGGTCCGCCAGCGGCAGCGCCGTGGCGTAGAGTTCCGCACCACCGATGAGGAAGGCTTCGCCGCCCTCACCCTCGGCGGCGGCGAGCGCGGCCGGCAGCGACAGCGCGACCACGGCGCCCTCGGCGCGGTAGCTGGCGTCGTGGGTGACGACGATGTTGCGCCGTCCCGGCAGCGGCCGGAATTTTGCCGGCAGCGATTCCCAGGTCTTGCGCCCCATGATCACCGCATGGCCCGAAGTCAGCGCCTTGAAGTGCTTGAGGTCCGCCGGCAGGTGCCAGGGCAGTCGATTGTCGATGCCGATCACGCCATTTCTGGCGACGGCGGCGATCAGGGTAAGTTTGGTCATGGGCTGCCTGTCAGGCGCTGATACAGCTCGGCATAGTGCCGCGCCGCTTCCTGCCAGCCCGATTTGCGCGCCATGCCGTGCTGCTGCAGGTGGCGCCAGAGGACGGGGTCGCGCCAGGCTGCGACGGCGCGCTGCAGGGCCTGCAGCAGGGCTGCGGCGGTGGCCGGCCCGAAGACGAAACCGTTGCCGTCCTTCGGATCGGCGGCATCGATCACGGTATCGGCCAGGCCGCCGGTGGCGCGCACCACCGGCGGCGTGCCGTAGCGCAGGCTGTACATCTGGTTGAGGCCGCAGGGTTCGAAGCGCGAGGGCATGACGAAAATGTCGGCGCCGGCCTCGATGCGATGCGCCAGCGCCTCGTCGAAGCCTATCGTCACCGCGCATTGGCCGCGATGCTTGCGTGCCAGCGCGGCCCACTCGTGTTCCAGCGCTGGCGTGCCGCTGCCGAGGACGACGAGTTGCGCCGGCAGCTGGAAGGTTTGCGGCGCCACGTCGAGCAGCAGGTCGACGCCCTTCTGCTCGGTCAGGCGGCTGACCACCGCCAAGAGCGGCAGGTCGGCGCGCTGTTCGAGGCCGAGTTCGGCTTGCAGCGCGGACTTGTTGGCGGCCTTGCCGTCCAGGCGACGGACGCCGTAGTTCTGCGCAAGGTGCGGATCGGTGGCCGGGTTCCATGTCTTGCTGTCGATGCCGTTGAGGATGCCCGACAGCTTCCCGGCGTGCACCCGCAGCAGGCCGGCCATGCCCATGCCTTCCTCGTCGGTCTGGATTTCCCGGGCGTAGCTGGGGCTCACCGTGTTGATGGCGTCGGCATACTGGAGACCGGCCTTGAGGAAGGACAGGTAGCCGTAGTACTCGATGCCTTCGATGTGCCAGGCCGCGTCCGGCAGGCCGAGTTCGAACAGCGAGGCGTGATCGAACAGGCCCTGGAAGGCCAGGTTGTGCAGGGTGAACAGGCATTTCGCCCGGCGTCCCGGCAGGTGGTGCAGGTAGGCGGCGGCGAGTCCGGTCTGCCAGTCGTGGCAATGCACGATGTCGGGCTGCCAGTCCAGGGTGCTGGATTCCGAGCCGAGCCAGGCGGCGACGCGCGACAGCAGCCCGAAGCGCAGATGATTGTCGAGCCAGTCGCGTCCTTCGGGACCGATGTAGGGATTGCCCGGACGGTCGAAATAGTGCGGGTAGTCGAGCAGCAGCAGCGGCATGCCGTCCGGCGCGAACGCCTGCCTCAGGACCGGTGTCGGCAGCAGGCCGCCCAGCGGCTGGGGCCGGGCGATCTCCGCGGCATCGGGAAAACTTTTCGACATGGCCGGATAGGCCGGCACCAGCACGCGAACGTCATGGCCGAGGGCGCGCAGCGCCGCCGGCAGGGCGCCGGCGACATCGCCGAGGCCGCCGGTCTTGACCCAGGGGGCAAGCTCCGGAGTGGCGAAGAGGATGTTCATCGATCCGGGCACGCCGACGCCTGCGCTGCGCCGTGGCGGCAGGCTTCAGTCACGGCCACTCCGCGGCGAGTTTCTGCAGGCCGCCACCAGTCCCGCGGTGGAACTGTCGAGCTGATCGGCGGACGCCGTACCGAGGATCACCGGCAGCAGGCGATTGGCCAGTTGCTTGCCATACTCGACGCCCCACTGGTCGAAGGGGTTGATGTCCCAGATCACGCTCTGCACGAAGACCTTGTGCTCATAAAGCGCCAGCAGGGCCCCCAGGCTGAAGGGGTCGAGACGCGGCAGCAACAGCGTGGTCGATGGCTGATTACCCGGAAAACTGCGGTAGGGCGCAAGGAATGCCACTTGTTCAGGAGGCATGCCGCTCGCTGTCAGGGCGGCCGTGGTTTCAGCCAGCGTCTTGCCGCGCATCAGGGCTTCGCTCTGGGCGAAACAGTTGGCCAGCAGTTTCTCGTGATGTCCGGGCAGGGCAAAGTCGGGCTGCCGGCAGGCGATGAATTCGCAGGGCACCTGCCGCCCGCCCTGGTGGATCAACTGGTAGAAGGCATGCTGGCCGTTGGTGCCGGCCTCGCCCCAGAGCACCGGCGCCGCGGTGCATTCGAGCGGCAATCCCTGGCGGTCGACCTGCTTGCCGTTGGATTCCATTTCGAGTTGCTGCAGGTAGCGCGGCAGCAGTCCCAGGGACTGGCTGTAGGGCAGCACGGCGCGGTTGTCGGCGCCGAGAAAATTGCTGTTCCAGATTTCCAGCAGCGCCAGCAGGCCCGGCAGATTCTGCGCCGGCGGCGTCGCAAAGAAGTGCTCGTCCATGGCATGCGCGCCGGCCAGCAGCCGGCGGAAATTGTCGAAGCCGACCGCCAGCACCAGCGGCAGGCCGATCGCCGACCACAGCGAATAGCGCCCGCCGACCCAGTCCCAGAAGGCGAAGGCATTCGCCGGCTCGATGCCGAAACGGGCGACTTCGGCCAGGTTGGTCGACACCGCGACGAAATGCCTGGCCACGGCCGCTTCGCCCAGCGCATGAACCAGCCAGTGACGCGCCGAGGCGGCGTTCTGCATGGTTTCCTGCGTGGTGAAAGTCTTGCTGGCGACGACGAACAGGGTGGTGCGCGGCTGTACCGTGGACAGCACGGTGGCCAGGTCGGCGCCGTCGAGGTTGGCCACGTAATGCACGCGGATGTCCGGGTGGCGAAAGGCGGCCAGCGCCTGGGTGGCCATGCGTGGGCCGAGATCGGAGCCGCCGATGCCGATGTTGACGATGTCGCTGATCGGTTCGCCGGTGGCGCCGCGCCAGTGGCGGCCGTGGATCTCGCCGGCAAAACGGCGCATCCTGTCCAGCTCGGCATGCACCGCGGGCATCACGTCCTGTCCGGCGTGCATGATCGGCCCGGTCGGATGGCGCAGCGCGATGTGCAGCGCGGCGCGGCCCTCGGTGTGGTTGATCGGCTCGCCGGCACGCATGCGCGCGATCCAGCCCGGGACGTCGGCGGTCTGCCAAAGCCCTTCGAGCAGCGCCATGGTTTCCTGCGTGACGCGCTGCTTGGAGTAGTCCAGCAGCCAGTCGTTCCAAGTGACGGAGAAACGGGAAAAGCGCTGCCGGTCGGCGGCGAACAGGTCGCGCAGATGGCTGCTGCGGTCACGCTCGGCGGCGCGGGTCAGGGCTTGCCAGGCGGCGCCCATGGCGGGTTTCATGAGCGGATTCCTAAAGCCAGAGCATCATGCCCATCTCGAAGGGATGGGTCAGCAGGGGATGGGTGGGGAAGACCCGGATGCGGTATTCCATCTTGCCGCACTGGTCGGGCGTCAGGTCGCGGGCAAACAGGTGCTCGCCATGCTCCAGCGCCTGCTCGTGCCGCAGCGAGTAGCGCCGGGCGCGGGTGCTGGTGGGTTCGCCGGGACGGGTGAATACCAGTTCCACCGTCAGGTCGTCCGGACTCAGGCCATCGAGCTGGACGGCCACCTCGAAGCGCATGGATTCGCCGTAACGGATGCGGCCGACCGAGTGGTCGATGCGGCGCAGGCGAATGCCGGGCCAGGCCGCGTGCACCCGGGCCTTCCAGCTGGCCACCTGGCGTGCCCCGGCAAAATCGTCGGCGGAATACTTGCGCCACTGCTCGGCGGCCGGCGAATAGAACTTTGCGGCGTACTCGGTCAGCATGCGCTGCATGTTGAAGCGCGGCATGATCGACGCGATCGAGGCCTTGGCCATCGCCACCCATTCCGGCGAATAGCCGAGCGAGGTGTTGCGGTAGTACATCGGAATGACACTGTCCTGCAGTAGCTCGTACAGGGTGCGTGCCTCGTCGGCGTCGCGTTCGGCCGGGTCGAGGCCCTCGGCGGCCGGCTTGATCGCCCAGCCGTTCTTGCCGTCGTAGCCTTCGCCCCACCAGCCATCGAGCACCGACAGGTTGATGGCGCCGTTGATGGCGGCCTTCATGCCGGACGTTCCCGAGGCTTCCAGCGGATAGATCGGGTTGTTGAGCCAGACGTCGACACCGGCCACCATGCGCCGGGCCAGGTGCAGATCGTAGCCTTCGACCAGCAGGATGCGGCCTTCGAACTCGCGCTGATGCGAGAGCTTGGCAATCTGGCGGATCAATTGCCGCCCGGGCTCGTCGGCCGGGTGCGCCTTGCCGGCAAAGATGAACAGCACCGGCCGCTTTGTATCGGAGAGTATTTCGCGCAGCCAGCCCAGATCGTTGAACAGCAGCGCGGCACGCTTGTAGGTGGCAAAGCGCCGGGCGAAGCCGATGGTCAGTACGGTCGGGTTGGCCGGGTCGGCGCTGCGCAGCAGGCGGTCCAGGTGCGCTTCCGACCCCTGGTTGCGCAGGTGTTGCTGGCGCACCCGGTTGCGCACCAGATGCAGCAACTGGGCCTTCAGCGACTGGCGGATGCTCCAGAAGATCTGGTCCGGGATGCGGTGCACGCCGTCCCAGCAGCTATGGTCGGTGAGGCGGTGCTGCCAGCCGAGACCGAGATGGCGATCGAAGGTTTCGTACCAGTCGGTGGCGAGGAAGGTCGGCACGTGCACCGCGTTGGTGACGTAATCCATCGGGTTCTCGGCGGCGGTGACCTGCGGCCACATCTCGCCGCAGATGCGCGCCGAGACGTCGCCGTGTATGCGCGAGACGCCGTTGTGAAAGCGCGAGCCGCGCAGGGCCAGCGCCGTCATGTTGAACTCGCCGCCGCCGCCGACGCCGACGCGGCCCATGCCGAGCAGGCCGTCGCGATCGAGGCCGGCAGCCTTGCAGAACTCGCTGAAGTAGTGCATGACCATCTCGTCGGCGAAGTGATCGTGGCCGGCGGGGACCGGAGTGTGCGTGGTGAACACGGTATTGGCCGCCGCGGCCTCCAGCGCGGCGGTGAAGGTCATGTTGCGCGCGACCAGATGGCGAATCCGTTCCAGTACCAGGAACGCGGCATGGCCTTCGTTGATGTGCCAGACGGTCGGGCTCAGCCCGAGTGCGTCGAGGGCGCGCACGCCGCCGACGCCGAGCAGGATTTCCTGCTCGATGCGCGTGCGCCGGTCGCCGCCATAAAGTTGATGCGCGATGTCGCGGTCTGCCTCGCTGTTTTCGTCGAGGTCGGTGTCCAGCAGATAGAGGCTGTTGTTGCCGACGCGGGCGCGCCAGATGCGCGCCCACACCGCGCGGCCGGGAAAGTCCACGGCGATGCGCAGCTCGCCGCCGCCTTCGGTGTGCACCAGTTCGATCGGCATGTCATCGAAATCGTTGTCGCCGTAATGCGCGGCCTGATTGCCTTCGCGGTCGATGGTCTGGTGGAAATAGCCCTGCCGGTAGAGCAGGCCGACGGCAACGAAGGGCAGGCGCATGTCGGAGGCGCCCTTGCAGTGGTCGCCGGCCAGGATGCCGAGGCCGCCGGAGTAGATCGGCAGGCTCTCATGAAAGCCGAATTCGGCACAGAAGTAGGCGATCAGGTCGTTGGCCTGCAACGGGGGTTTGCCCGGAAGCTGCATTCTCGGTTCGGCATGGTAGGAATCGAAGGCCGAGAGCACGCGGTTCATGGTGCCGAGGAAGATCGGATCGTCGCCCGCGTCGTTGATCCGCTTCTGGTCGATGCGCTTGAGGAAGGCCTTGGGGCTGTGATGCACCGCGTGCCACAGGCCGGAGCTCAGGCGCGCGAACAGGGAACGGGTGGGCCGGTCCCAGCTGTACCAGAGGTTGTTGGCGAGTTCGTCGAGCCGTGCCAGTCGCGGTGGAATCTGCGGATTGACTTCGAGCTGATAGCGGGTGCCGGGCATGGTCTTGGGCTTTAACGTGAATTACATCAACAAGCGCGCTGTGTCGGGTTCGAGCGCAGCGAGCGAATCAGTAGCCTCCCCCGTGAGGGGGAGGATGGGAGGGGGCGGGCCCACTTGCCAGCTTGAGGCGCAATGACGTCACGGTGTTTCATTATGCGGGGTGGTCCATCGGAGCCATGAGCGTTAGGAAATGAAGGGCGCGACGCGGTGATTCTACGTTGCGGGAAGGACCCTGAGCGTGATGCGCTGATCGAGGCCGGCGGCGGGCGCCCAGGTCAGCGTGACGCAGACCGCCTGCATGATTTTTTCGAAGCCGGCCTCGGATTGGGAGACGGTGCGGTGCGGTCGCGCCCTGAGCCGCACCGGCCGCGTTGCTTCAATCTGCAGCGCGCCGCGCAGCTCGCTGTCGTCGAGGGTGAGCGTGCGCATGCCGTCGAGTTCCAGCGGGTTGCCGAAGCCGCCGGGAATGCTGCCGTCGGCGAGTACATAGCGTCCGCCGTAACCGTCGCAACTGGGCAGCGCGAGATTGAATTCGGTTTCGATCAGGGCGGGGAGCGCCTTGCCTGCGGCGCGGAAACTCACGCTGAGGGCAGCGTCCTCCAGGCGATAGGTTTTTTCGAGCTGCCAGTCGGCGCCGGTGGCGATCCAGCTGCCCGGCTGCTCGCCGGCGCGGTAGGCGTCGACCGGCTGCAACGCGCCCTCGGCAGCCGCCAGGCGTTCCAGGAAGATCCCGCGCGGCCGCGTGTCGGGCGCCGCGTCCTCGGGCAGGATGGCGTGCAGGAAGGCGATGCGGTCATGGGCCGAGGCGATGCCTTCGCCGCTCTTGCCGGCCTGTGCCGCCTGTGCCTGGTCGATCTTGGCGTGATAGGCCTCGGCATAGGCACCCAGCGTGTCGCCGAAGTTGTGCGCCAGGGCAAGGCTGGACAGTTCCACCAGTGCGGCATGGCCATCGTCGCGGACGAAGGCCTGCAGCCGGCTGTTGCGCAAGGCGGTCTCGGAGCGGCCGTCGAGGTCGAGATCGCGCTGTTCGCAGGACGCCGGCGGCATCAGCCGCGCCAGCCCGGCTTCGAGCGCGAGCAGGTTGTTCCATACCGCGCGGCGCAGGTGGGGCAGGTAGAGGCCGCCGAACAGGCCGTGCCAGTAGGCATCGTTGGCCTGTGCCCGGTGCAGCTGCTCCTGCATGGCGGCGCTGCGCTGCGCCGCAGGCAGGGCAGCCAGGCGCCCCGATGCGCCCAGCATGCGCTTGTGCATCCAGTTGGCCTCGGGGTAGCGCGACATGAAGTTGCGCCAGATGCCGCCGCGCAGGAAGGGCTTGTGCGTCTCGAAGCGGCCGGCCGCCTTTTCCGCCTCGACCAGTGCGTGATAGGCCGCGGCGCGCGGCGCCGGCAGCGTCCATTCGTTCATCTCGATATAGGAGGTGGTCGGCAGGTAGACGATGCCGCGCGTGTTTTCGCGGGCATGGTAGTCGGCGAAGGTTTCGGTGCGGATCAGCGGTGACGCCAGCACGCCTTCGACGAACTGCGTCAGCCAGCCCTTTTCGAACACCCATTCATAAGTCTCCGGCCAGATGCCGAACTTTTCGATGTCGTCGAAATAGATCGAGGCACGCTGACCCTGGCGCGCGAGATCTTCCAGCCAGGCCACGGCCTCGGCCGCCGGCGAAAATGGCAGGCGGTAGCGGGCGGCTTCGGAGATCGGAAACAGGTCCAGGCGCCGGCCGTCTTCCTCGGTGCTGTAGAAGCTGTCGAGCTTGGCGCCGTCTTCGCCGACGCAGAGGAAATGGTAATCATCGACCGCCACATAGCGAATCCCGGTTTCCGCCAGCGCCGTCACCACCGAAGATTCCCAGACCCTTTCGGTGAGCCAGGCGCCGGCCGGGCGCGTGCCGAAGCGCCGCTCGATCTTGTCCGACAGCGTGGTGATCTGCGTCACCCGGTCGCGGTGCGGAATCGCCGCCAGCACCGGCTCGCAGTCGCCGGAGCCGAACCACTCGACCTGCCCGCGGCGGGTCATCGCGGCCAGCCGCGCCATGTCGTCGGGAAAGCGTTCGAAGAGCACATCCAGCAGCCAGCCGGAAAAGTGCACGCTGAAGCGGAACTCCGGATAGCGCTCCATGACGCGCAGGAACATGCCGTAGCTGCGGACGTGCGCGTCGTCGATGACGGCGGGGAAATTGCCGACGGGCTGGTGGGCGTGGACGCCGAACAGGAGGCTGATGGACATGAGTAAATTTAATGTTAAGCAGCAGGATTGGCCGCAGGTGATATCGAGCGCAGCGAGCCGATCAATAGCCTCCCCGTGAGGGGAGGACGGGAGGGGCGGGCCCATTTACCAGCTTGAGGCATTGAGAAGATTGCGTGTTTCATGATGCGAGGTGGTTCATCGGAGCCATGAGCGTTAGCTTCAGGATTCGGTGGCGCGCAGCATGGTACCGCCGCTGGCGGATTCCGATCCGGCGCAGATGGGCGTGTCGAGATGGGCGGGCGGCTGCAGTTGCAGCAGGTCGTAGAGGCGCGCCAGGTTGCGCCGGTACAGGTTGTCGAAGCTGGCCACCGCAACGGATGGGTGGTAGTCGCCGAACCACCAGAACCAGTCGGAGCTTTCGCAGATGGCCAATTGCGCTTCCACGGCGGCAACCTGCGCGGCATCGAGGCGTCCGCTGGCCAGCACCCGGTCGCAGCTTTGCTTGGCCTCGCACAGCAGATCCCAGCCGCGGTTCTTGGCCTTGTCGCCGATCCAGGTCGATAGCGTGCCATAGACCCAGCTGCCTGCCGTCAGGTGGGGCAGCTTGCTGGCGACCGGCGGCGTCGGCTGCGTCAGCAATGTACTGTAGGTCGTGGTGCGGATGCGCGGATGCTTGGCGAGCAGACCGTAGAGATCGTCGAAGAAGTAATAGCCGTTGTAGGGATAGTGTTCCCAGGCATTTTCGCCATCGAGGATGATGCTGACCACCGGCGTCTCGTTCTCGGCGGCGGCGTCGAGTATGGCCTCCAGTTGCAGCACGAGATGTTGCGCGGCGTCGCGGCCGTGCCATTTGGCATAGTCGAAGCCGATCAGGTCGGACAGCCGCTCGTCGCGGAAGAACAGCGTCAGGCCGGGAGCCTGATCCAGCCGCCAGGGGCGGTAGGCGGCGCGCGGGTCGGCAATACCGCTGGCGGCCAGGCTGTTTTTCAGCACGCCTTCGCCGCTGGCGATCCAGCGGCAACCGGCCGCCGCCAGATGCCTGACGAATTCCTCGGAGACCGCGCCTTCGGCCGGCCACATGCCGACCGGCGGTGCAGCGAAACGCCGCGCGTGGCTGACGCGCGCCGCGTCGATATGCGCGAGTACGCGGCTGCGGCCGCCGGGATAGGCCGCGCTGAAGGGCAGCGGCGCTTCGGGCAGGCTCTCGCGTGCGCTGCGAAAGTCGAGCATCAGCGGCGCCAGCGGATGTGTCTGCGGCGTCGACGACAGCTCCACCTGGCCGCGCTCCGCCAGCGCCCGCCAGCGCGGAATCAGCCCGGCGATCAGTTCGCCGATGCTCTGCAGCAACTGGCGGCGGTCGTCCGCGTCATAGCCTTCGCCCTGGCTCATCAGTTTGGCCAGCAGCGGATTGCGGCGTCTCTCGGTTTCGCCGGTCCAGGCCAGGTGGTACCAGGTCAGCAGGTCGGAGAAGTAGGCGCCCGAAAGATAGCTGTAGGCCGCTTCGCTTTCGTCGGTGAGCAGCAGGTAGATGTCGTGCAGGCGCTTGTACTGGGGGAAGGGGGCCAGCATGGTGGACTGGTTGCTGCGGAAGCAGGTCGCCAGCAGTACCTGCCGGTCTGCCTCGCCGATGTGCTCCAGGTCGGGCATCGCCAGCATGCGCAGCAGCGGATCGCGAAACCGGCCGCTGGCGAACTGCTGCGCGTAGTCCTCGATCTGGTCGAGCAGCACCGGCACCAGATTGACCACGCAGCGGATCTGCGGATGGCGTTCGAGATGCCCGGCCATGTCGACGTAGTCCTTCATCGCATGCAGATAGACCCAGGGCAGCACGAACTCCGTGCCGGGTTCGGTCGTCGCCGGGGCGCCAGCGCCAACTCTCTGCGTCCCTCCGGGAGCTTTCAGCGGCGCGCCATGATCGCGATAGTCCGGCTGATGCATATGCCAGAGAAATACCAGGTTGAGTTGTTTCATGTTCTTGGCGCGTCGGCCCGCGGCATACTGCGGGTCTCGGTCCAGCGCACATGATTCGCCGATTGACCGAGCATTCCGGGCGTGACCAGGGTGATGCCGCCGGCGCTGACGTGGAAGCGCTTGCGGTCGGCCTCGACGTCGTAGCCGATCGTCATGCCCTCGGGCACGCGGCAATGCTTGTCCATGACCACCCGGCGCAGCTTGGCGTGGCGTCCGATATCGACGTCGGGCAGGATCACCGAATCCGCGATCTCGGCGTAGCTGTGTATATGCACCCGGGAAAACAGCAGCGAGCGGCTCACGCTGGCGCCGCTGATGATGTCGCCGCCCGACACCAGCGAATCGACGGCCATGCCGCGCCTGCCCTCGTCATCGAAGACGAACTTGGCCGGCGGCAGTTGTTCCTGGTGGGTCCAGATCGGCCATTCTTCATCGTAGAGGTTGAGCTCGGGGGTGACCTTGGTTAGCTCCATGTTGGCCTCCCAATAGGCATCGATGGTGCCGGCGTCGCGCCAGTAGGGGATGCCGGTATGGTCCATGCCGACGCAGGAGTCGGCGAAATTGTGGGCATACACCCGATGGCGTTCGAGGCACTGTGCAATCAGGTCCTTGCCGAAGTCGTGCGCGGAGTGCGGGTCGTCGTGGTCGCGGATCAACTGCTCGTAAAGGAACTCGGCATTGAACACATACACGCCCATGCTGGCCAGGGCGCGGTCGGGGCGGCCGGGAATCGGCGGCGGATCCTTCGGCTTCTCGACGAAAGCCACGACGCGCTGCTGGGCGTCGACGTGCATGACGCCAAATTCGGTGGCCTCGGCGCGCGGCACATCGATGCAGGCGACGCTGAAATCGGCCTCACGCTGTACATGCTCAGACAGCATGCGCGCGTAGTTCATCTTGTAGATATGGTCGCCGGAGAGCACCAGCACGTACTTGGGCCGGTTGCGCCGGATCAGGCCGAGATTCTGAAACACCGCATCGGCCGTTCCCCGATACCAATACTCGCCAACCTGTTGCTGTGCCGGCAGGATATCGACGAATTCGTGAAAGCGGCCGTCGAGAAAGCTCCAGCCGCGCTGCAGGTGCTGGATCAGGCTCTGCGCCTTGTACTGGGTGGCGACGCCGATGCGGCGGACACCGGAATTGACGCAATTCGACAGCGTGAAGTCGATGATGCGGAATTTGCCGCCGAAAGGCACCGCCGGCTTCGAGCGCGAGTCGGTGAGCTGCATCAGGCGGCTGCCGCGTCCGCCGGCCAGCACGATGCCGAAAGTATTGCGGGCGATCTCGGCGGCTCTCATGGGCATGCCCCCGGTACGGACGAATGCCCAACGGTCCAGCTGCCGCCTAGTTCCAGAATCGATTGCATGGGGCCTTCTCCATAGCGGCTACAATCCGCACGATAGCAAAAAAACTCTTCGAATATATATCCATGTCGAATCCTTCCTGCGCCGCGTTGCTCGAAGCGCGTGAACACGATCCGTTCTCGGTGCTTGGCCTGCATGCCGAAGGTGCCGGCTGGCGCCTGCGCGTGTTGCGGCCGCAGGCCCGGTCGATCGCGGTGGAACTGGCGGATGGCAGTTGGGCGAAGCTCGCGCGCCGCGGCGGCAGCGACTTGTTCGAGTGGCAGGGAAGTACGCCACCGCCGCGGCCGTGGCGGCTGAACATCGATGGCGTGACGCACTACGATGCCTATGCCTTCGCGCCGCAGGTGCCGAGCGACGACCTGTATCTGTTCAATGCAGGCCGCCTGCGCCAGGCCTGGCGCACCCTGGGAGCGCTGGCGGAAACCCGCGACGGCATCGCCGGCGTCTGCTTTCGCGTCTGGGCGCCGAATGCCGAACGGGTTTCGGTGGTGGGCGCCTTCAATGGCTGGGATGGCCGCGTGCATCCGATGGCGACCCTGGGCGCGTCCGGGGTCTGGGAGCTGTTCATTCCCGAACTGCCCGCCGGCGCGCTGTACCGCTTCGAACTGCGCGTGCGCGGCAGCGGCGCGCTGCGCCTGAAGAGCGACCCGTATGCGCGCGCCTTCGAGCGGCGTCCGGCGACGGCCTGTTGCGTGACGCCGGATTCGGCGCACGTCTGGCACGACGCCGACTGGATGCAGGCGCGGGCACGGCGCGACTGGCAGGCCGCGCCGATGAGCACCTACGAAATGCATCTGGGCAGTTGGATGCGCCATCCCGACCGCAGCTTCTACAGCTACCGCGAACTGGCGGCGCGCCTGGTGCCCTATCTGGTCGAGTTGGGCTATACCCACGTCGAATTCATGCCGCTGATGGAGCATCCGCTCGACGAATCCTGGGGCTATCAATGCACCGGGTTCTTCGCCCCGAGTTCGCGCTTCGGCAGCCCCGACGAACTGCGCTTCCTGATCGACAGCCTGCACCAGGCCGGCATCGGCGTGATCCTCGACTGGGTGCCCGGCCACTTTCCGGCCGACGATTGGGCGCTGGCGCATTTCGACGGCACGGCGCTCTACGAGCACCAGGATCCGCAGCAGAAAATGCATCCCGACTGGGGCACGCACGTCTTCAACTACGGCCGCAACGAGGTCAGGAGCTTCCTGCTTTCCTCGGCGTATTACTGGCTGTCCGAGTTCCACGTCGACGCCCTGCGCGTCGATGCCGTGGCCTCGATGATCTATCTCGACTACTCGCGCAAGCCCGGCGAATGGACGCCGAACGTCCATGGCGGGCGCGAGAACCTCGAAGCGATCGCCTTCCTGCGCGAACTCAACGAAATGGTGCATGGCGAGTTCGCCGGTGCGCTGACCATTGCCGAGGAATCCACGGCCTGGCCGATGGTGTCGCGGCCGACCTGGCTGGGCGGCCTGGGTTTCTCGATGAAATGGAACATGGGCTGGATGAACGACACGCTGGACTACATGGCGCACGATCCGATACATCGCCGCTTCCATCATGAGCGCCTGACCTTCGGCCAGCTCTACGCCTACACCGAGAACTTCGTGCTGCCGCTGTCGCACGACGAAGTGGTGCACGGCAAGAGCTCCCTGCTGGGCAAGATGCCGGGCGACGAATGGCAGCGCTTTGCCAATCTGCGCCTGCTGCTGGCTTACCAGATGATGGCGCCGGGCAAGAAGCTGCAGTTCATGGGCGCCGAACTCGGGCAGCCCTGGGAATGGCGGGCCGGCGAAGAGCTGCCCTGGCATCTGCTGCAATACTCCTTGCATGACGGAGTCAAGAACCTGGTGGCCGAACTCAACCGGCTTTACGTGAATGAACCGTCCTTGCATGAACTCGACTTCTCCGCCGCGGGATTTCAGTGGATCGACTGCCATGATGCCGACCAGTCGGTGGTGAGCTGGCTGCGCCGCGCGCGCGACGGCCGCCATGCCGTGGTGGTGCTGAACTTCACGCCGGTGCCGCGCCACAACTACCGCCTTGGCGTGCCGCAGGCGCAGGATTACCTGGAACGGATCAACACCGATTCGGCGCACTACGGCGGCACCGACCTGGGCAACGGCGGCCGCGTCAGCGCCGCGCCGGTGCCCTGGATGGGCTTCCCCGCTTCGCTCGTCCTGAGCTTGCCGCCGCTGGCGGCGCTGGTGCTGCTGCCGGCCTGAGCGGGTTCGCGCCGGACCTAGCCGCCCAGGCGGCCTTGCGCCAGCAGGCGGTCGATCTCGGCCTCGGCCTGCACCCAGTCTTCGAGCGGGTTGCCCGGCGCAAAACCGCGCCGCTCGGCGATGTAATAGGCCGCCATCTCGATGTAATTCCTGCGTTGCTCGGGCGGGACGCCTTTCGGTTTCTTCGCGCGCGCAACTGCCGCCTTGGGCGCCGCTGCCTTGGGCAGCGCTTTAGCGGCAGCCGGTTTTGCCGCGACTTTCTTCGCTACCGGCTCCGGTTTCTTCACCGCGGGTGCCTTGGCCGGGGCTTTTACTTTGGCCGGGGCCTTCGGCTTGGCCGCAGCCACCCGTTTCGCCGGGGCCGCAGGTTTTGCGGACGCGCTCTTGGTGGTGTTCTTCGAATTTGTCATATATCTCTCCTCCGGGTTGTCAAAACCTGGCTGCCATATTGCGCCTGCCATATGACAGCCTATTGACGATGGTCAAGGCTTATGTGGGGCGGGCGCCAGATGCAGCGCCCCCTGGAGTCCCAGCAGCGGATCGGTGGCAACGTGGATCGGCATGCGCGCGGCGATATCGGCGTGCTCGGCCTTGGCATTGAAGGCGGCGAGGAAGCCGCTCTGGCGCAGCAGTGGCAGCAGCTTGGCGGCGATGCCGCCGGCCAGGAAAACCCCGCCGCGCGCCAGGCAGGTCAGCGCCATGTCGCCGGCAAAGGCGCCATAGGCGGCGAGAAACAGTTCCAGCGAGCGACGTTCGGCGCCATCCGGGTGGATCAGCGCCTGCGCGGCGATTTCCTCGGGCGGCAAATTCACGCCGGCGACGAACTCGTGGATGGCGGCCAGCCCCGGACCCGAAACCACTTTTTCCCAGGTGACGCGGCCGTGCCGCGCCTGGAGAAAAGTCCACAAGGCCATCTGCTGTGCGTCGGTCGGGGCGAAGGCGACATGGCCGCCCTCGCCGGCAAGAATCCGCCAGCTTGCGTCCTGCGGCAGGACGATGGCCATGCCGAGGCCGGTGCCGGCGCCGACCACGAGGCAGGGGGCGCCCGGCAGCGGCTCGCCCTGCTGCAGGGTCAGCAGATGCGCCGCGGATGAGTTCACGGCGCCCATTGCGGCGGCGGCGAAGTCATTCACCAGGCGCAAGCCGGGCAGGCCGAAGCGGGATGACAAGTCGTCGCTGTCGATGCTCCAGGGCAGGTTGGTCAGCCGTGCAGAGCGGCCGTCATCGGCGATCGGGCCGGCCATGGCGAGGCAGCCGCCGTCGATCCGCGAGGCGTCGGTCTGCGTGTCGGCGAGGAAGCTTGCGAGCAGGCTGGCGAAATCCTGAAAGTTGGCGTTGGCGTACCGGCGATCGACAATCAGACCGCTGTCGTCTGCCAGACCCAGCAGTGTCTTGGTGCCGCCTATGTCGCCGCACAGTAGAAGCTTTCCCCCCGCCCCCCTTTCTGGGAAAGGGGGTGACGATGGTTCGTCGGCTTTGCCTCCTCCGTGTTTGACTGGTCCCGCCTTGGGGCGGCCCGGCGGCGGGACGTTCACACGGCCACCGGCGCGGCGATGTGCGGATGGGGATCGTAGGCTTCGAGCGTGAAATCCTCGTAGCGGAAGCCGAAGATGTCCTTCACCTCGGGGTTCAGGCGCATCACGGGGCGCTGGCGCGGCTCGCGCGAAAGCTGCAGTCGGGCTTGTTCGAGGTGATTCGAGTAGAGGTGGCAGTCGCCGCCGGTCCATACGAAATCGCCCGGCGTCAGATCGCAGACCTGGGCCACCATCAGCGTGAACAGCGCATAGGAGGCGATGTTGAACGGCACGCCGAGGAAGATGTCGGCGCTGCGCTGGTAGAGCTGGCAGGACAGACGACCGCGTGAGTCGGCCGCGCCGGATGGCGCGGGTGCGACATAGAACTGGAACAGGGCGTGGCAGGGCGGCAGCTTCATCTGCGGGATGTCGGCCGGGTTCCAGGCCGAAACGATGTGCCGGCGCGAATCCGGATTCTTCTTCAGGCCCTCGATCAATTGCGTGATCTGGTCGATTTCCCCGCCCGGGTTGGCAACCGAGGCGGCCGGCCAGTGGCGCCACTGGTGGCCGTAAACCGGGCCGAGGTCGCCCTTGGCATCGGCCCAGTCGTCCCAGATCGAGACGCCGTTTTCCTTGAGATAACGGATGTTGGTGTCGCCCTGGAGGAACCACAGCAGTTCGTGGATGATCGAGCGCAGATGCAGCTTCTTGGTGGTCAGCAGAGGAAAACCATCCGCCAGATCGAAGCGCATCTGCCAGCCGAACACCGAGCGGGTGCCGGTGCCGGTCCGGTCGGATTTCTCGTGCCCGTGGTCGAGTACGTGGCGCATCAGGTCGAGGTAGGGGCGCATGGTTTTTGGCGGCAGGACTTATAATCGACCGCTCATTTTAGAGGCTATTCCGCCAGGAAACATCCATGACGCTTCCTCGCAGCGCATTGCAGCAGGCACGCGGCCTGACGCGGGAATGACACCGCCGATGCGACCGGCTATCCTGTAGCCCTATTACCGAAGTACCGAAGACCAAACTCCATGCTCGGATTCTTCTCCAACAAGCAGCCCGCCCATCCGCTGGCCGACCCGCGCGAAGCCAAGAACGTCCTGGCCGAGATCGGCGGTCGCGAGCCGCTCGATGCCATGGAAGACGCCAGCGCCTGGCTGGAGTCGATCGTCGCCGACGAGAGTTTCAAGCTGGCACAACGCCTGGACATCATCTTCAAGCTCGACGAAGCCGCGGCGGCGCAGGCGCGTCGTCTCGGCCGCGACTATCCGTCCCTGAGCGCCGCCGGTCGCTCCCAGGAAACACGGCAGTGGGAAGCCGGCCACGGCTATTGGCAGTTGCTGATCGACGCCTATGGCGACTGCCTTGCCCGCTTTCGTGCGGCGGGAAAGGACGGCGATGCCATCCGGCCCCAACTGCCCTTGCTCTACGCCCGCCTGATCGACGCACTGGCGGCCCAGTTCAAGTGGAAACAGTTTCGCTACGGGCCCGTTGATGCTCAATTCTGGGCGACGCTGGGCGGCATCTATCTCGCTGCGGTCGAGGCGAAAGTCGAACAGAAGTCGCTGCAGTTGTATGCCGGCAGCCCGGAAACCACGATCGAGGCGGTATACCTCAAGGTGCTGGTATTCCAGGCGACATCGATGGATAAGCTGCAGCCCCTGGAGATAGAGGTCGGCGAGCGTCTCATCGCCCACTTCCTGCCCCACTTTTCGCTGATTCGCGAACTGCGGCCGGATAACGTGTATTGGGTCGATGCCGCCAAACCGCTGCCGCCGACGCGGCTCGCAAAATTGCCGGAAGTGACGCCGACCCTGCGTTTCTTCAACGGCGTACGCGCCATGGAAGCGGTGGAAAAGACCATGGCGCAGATTCGCGCCGAGGGTCGCGTGCCGCCGGACATCAACATGGGGGCGCAATACGCCGCCGATACCGTGCTGCCGGTGCTGCAACACCTGGCGCTGTGCTGGGCGCCCAAGCCGCCGATGCGCAGCACGGCCCGGCGCCGCATCAGTTCGCCGCTGAAAGCCGTGAATGGGCTGGCCGCTGTGCACAAGCGGCTTTCGGGACGTGCCAACGGCAGCGAGGGAATCGAATCCTGGGCGGTCGACGATGTCAGCCTGGGCGGCCTCGGCGCGAGCGTGAGCATTTCGCGCAATGACTGGATCCGCGTCGGCTGCCTGGTCGGCCTGCAGCCCGACGGTGGCGAGAACTGGCTGGTCGGCATCGTGCGCCGCTATGTGCGCTCGGCACCGAACCAGGGTTCGGTCGGCGTCGAAACCATCTCGAAGTCACCGCGCGCCGTGCTCGCCGATGCCGGCGGACTGTGGACCGAGGCGCTGCTGCTGGATGTGCCCCAAGTCGGTGAATACGCCCGCATGGCCCTGCCGCCCGACGCGCTCGAAGACAAGGTGGCGCTGGTGTTCTCGCTCGACGACAAGACCGCGCGTTTGCATCCGCGCGAGACGCTGGCCAAGGGCGCCGACTACGTCATTGCCAACTTCTTCGTGCAGTCCTTCAGCTGAGCGTCCCGGTCCCATCCTGACAGCAGCGCGCGATGCTTGCGACCTGGACAGCCGTCCCCAGCCCGTCATTGCCAGCCCAAAACTGATGGAAACCTCAGAGCATGCCGACGACTGGACGCGGATTGCCGGGAGCACCCAGGTCCTGATCCGGTCGCGCATCGAGATAGCCGCCGTCCTGCAATCGCTGGTTGACGGCAATCATCCGCTGGTATCTCACCACCAGGTTCACGATCAGTTGTTCATCGCCAATTTGCACCGGGTATGCGCCGAGCAGAACTTGATTGTCGTTGGCTATAGCGACAACAAGACGGCCAATGCCGAAGTGTTTGCCGCGGGAGCCATACTCTTTCGTGCCAGCCATCCCAAGGGGTGCGTCGGATTCATGGCAAGCCATCCGGTCGAACAGGATGATCCGACGCGGGGAATTCGATTCGACTTTCCCGATGTCCTGTTCGTTGAGCAGCGGCGCGCGCACAAGCGTATCCAGGTCGTTCCCGAAACGAAGTTGAACTGTCTTGCCGACGCCGGTGGAATCACGCCGTTTGACGCCTGCATTGTCGATATCGGGCTGTCGGGCCTGGGCTTCATGGTCTATGACCCGGCAATCAATCTGCGGCCGGGTACGGTGCTCGCCGGGTGCCGCATCGACTTGCCTGATGGCAGCGTGGCTTGCGTGGACATACAGGTCATGAATTCGGTCCGGCTTGGCCTGCGGGACGGCAGCTCGGCTTGTCGCGCGGGATGCCGCTTCATCGGCGATCCGGACAAGATCGACAAGCTGCTGAAGGTTTTCGTCCTGGACCTCGAACGGCACGACGGGGAACGCGGCGACTGAACTCCGCCGTAGCGGAATGGCGATTCGCGATCCGGCTATTTTGCTTGGCGAATTGCCGACTTCGGGCGGAAGGCCTTGACCACCGCCTCGTCGGTTTCGACGTAAGGCCCGCCGATCAGGTCGAGGCAGTAGGGCACCGCGGCGAAGATGCCGGGCACGCGCTGCGTGCCGTCGGCATTGCGGGCTCCCTCCAGCGTTTCCTTGATCGCCTTCGGCTGTCCCGGCAGGTTGAGGATCAGCGATTTTCCCCGAATCACGCCGACCTGGCGCGATAGGATCGCGGTCGGCACGAAGGCCAGCGAGATCTGCCGCATCTGCTCGCCGAAGCCGGGCATGACTTTGTGCGCGACGGCCAGCGTGGCTTCCGGCGTCACGTCGCGCAGCGCCGGACCGGTGCCGCCAGTGGTCAGCACCAGGTGGCAGCCGGCGCTGTCGCAAAGTTCGATCAGGGTTTGCTCGATCTTCGCCTGCTCGTCGGGAATCAGCCGCGTCTCCATGCGCCAGGGCGAAGTCAGCGAGGCGCCGAACCATTCCTGCAGCGCAGGTATGCCCTTGTCTTCGTAGACGCCGCTGGAGGCGCGGTCGGAAATCGATACTAGGCCGATCAGCAGTTCATCGTTCATGGCTTCTCCGCAGGGCCGCCCCAAGGAGGAGCAGCAAAAAAATATGGAGCGGGCAACGCCCGCGAACAATGGTCGCCCACTTCCCTGGGGCGCAGGCGGGGTTTCGCGAAGCACTGCTTCGCGCCGCCGTAGCCGGCCGGCCGTACAGAGCCGGCCGTGGGGCAGGGGATGGGGGGATGGTCATCTTATTCCTTGAGGCGGTTGTAGAGTCGGCCGAGGTATTCGTTGAGCGCCCAGCGGCTGCGCACCAGTGCGCTGGGCAGCAGGTTCTCGACCATCGAGGGCGATCCGGTGCTGAAGGCCATCGGCGCCGGTATTACCTGCAGCCCCTGTTTCTCGAACAGTGCGATCGCGCGCGGCAGATGCCAGCCGTGGCTGACCAGGGCGATGCGCGTGACGCCCGCGGCTTTCAGCAGCGGCGCGGAGAGGCTGGCATTCTCCGCGGTGTCGCGCGAGGCGGTTTCGGCCCAGCGCACCTTGACGCCGAAGTCCTGTTCCAGCGCCTCCTTCATCGACTCGGCCTCGGCCCGCCCGCCGAAGGGGGCGCCGCCGCTGACCAGCAGCGGCAGGCCGGATTGCCGCGCCAGCCGCGCGCCGTAGCGCAGGCGCTCCAGCGTGGTGTAGCCGACGGTGTCGCCGCCGTATTCGGGCGCCGCGTGATACGAGCCGCCGCCGAGTATCACGATGGCCTGGACGCGCCGTAATTGTTCCGGCGCGATCGGCGGATGGGGTTCCAGCGGCGCCATCAGCGCGTTGCCGACGAAGGGCAGCGACAGCAGCAGCAGGCCCAGTAGCGAGAGCGTCGCCAGCCAGCGGCCGCCGCGCTGCCAGCGCCAACTCTTCGCGCGCGTCAGCCACAGGCCGCACAGCGCCAGCAGCAGCGGCCCGGCGGGCGGCAGGATCAGGGCGGCGAGGAGTTTCTTCAGCAGAAACATGGCTGGGAGAGGGGCTTGATCGCGTATTATGCGAGACGGCAGGGCCGCTATTATCGACGCAAATTACCCTGATCACGAATCATGACGGATCGCCAATTCGGTATCGAAACACTCTGCCTGCATGCCGGCGCCCAGCCGGACGCGGCGACCGGCGCGCGGGCGCTGCCGATCCACCAGACCACGTCCTTCGTCTTCGATTCGGCCGAGCATGCGGCCAGCCTGTTCAACCTGCAAACTTTCGGCAACGTCTATTCGCGCATCGGCAATCCGACCGTCGCCGCCTTCGAGGAGCGCATGGCGGCGCTCGAAGGCGGCCGCGCCGCGGTCGCGGCCGCCACCGGACTGGCGGCGCAGATCCTCGCGCTGCTGACCCTGTGCGAGGCCGGCGACCACATCGTCGCGGCGCGTTCGCTGTACGGCGGCAGTTTTTCGCAACTCGACGTCAGCCTGCGCAGGTTGGGCATAGAGACCAGTTTCGTCGATTCCGACGATTCCGAAAATTTCCGCGCCGCGCTGAGCGCCAGGACCAAATGCGTGTTCGCCGAGACCGTCGCCAATCCGCGGCTCAACGTGCTCGACATCGCCGCGGTAGCGGCCGTCGCCCATGCCCATGGCGTACCGCTGATCATCGACAACACCGTGCCCTCGCCCTACCTGTGCCGGCCCTTCGAGCACGGCGCCGACATCATCGTGCACTCGGCGACCAAGTTCCTCGGCGGCCACGGCACGACCTTGGGCGGCGTGGTGATCGAGTCCGGCAAATTCGACTGGGGCAACGGCAAGTTCCCCGGCATGACCGATCCCTCGGCCGGCTATCACGGCGTCAAGTTCTACGAGACCTTCGGCGATTTCGGCTTCACCATGAAGGCGCGCATGGAAACCCTGCGCACCTTCGGACCCGCGCTGTCGCCGTTTTCGGCCTGGCAGTTGATGCAGGGCATCGAGACCCTGCCGTTGCGCATGGACAGGCATTGCGAAAATGCTTTGGCCGTGGCGCGGCATCTCGAAAACCATCCGCGCGTGGCCTGGGTCAATTATCCGGGCCTGCCCGCCAGCCCCGGCTATGCGCTGGCGCAGCGCTACCTCGGCAGGCCGCGGCAGCCGGGCGCGGGGGCGATCCTGAGCTTCGGCGTCAAGGGCGGCCAGGCCGCCGGCGAACGCTTCATCGACGCCCTGCAGTTCTGCTCCCACCTGGCCAATATCGGCGATGCCAAGACACTGGTGATCCATCCCGCCTCGACCACCCATCGGCAACTCGCCGAGGCCGACCAGCGCGCCTCCGGCGTGACGCCGGACATGGTGCGCCTGTCGGTCGGACTGGAGACCCTGGACGACATCCTTTGGGACATCGATCAGGCGCTGGAGCGTTGTGCATGATGGCCGGCCGGCAATGAACCAAACGCCGCCAGCCGATGCCGATGCCGAAGCGACGCCCGCGGATTTCCGCCGCAAGCGCCTGGTCAACAGCGTCATCGTCGTCGCCCTGCTGGTGGTAGGCGTGCTGGGCAGCGTCGCGATGCTGTATCAGCTCTACGGGACGGGCGATCTGGCCAAGGCCACCCCGCCGGCCAAGCCGGCCACCGCCGCTGTCGAATCCGCGGCACCAGTCGTGGCACCTGCCGCGGCGGCCGGCACGGGCCGTTTCGCCCTGCGGCTGCACGCCTTCAGCGATGTGGCGACGGCCGAGGATCTGCGCGCGAAGCTGGACGCACTGAAGATTCCCTCCAGCATCAGCGTCGAGGCCAAGGTTCAGGTCGGCCCGTTCAAATCCAGGGAAGAAGCCGAAGCCGCGCGGGTCAAACTCAAGGAACTGGGCATCTACGGCGGCGAGCTGGTCACCCTCAAATAGGACAAAATCATGAGTCGAAAAATCATTTCCACCACTGCCGCGCCGGCCGCGATCGGCACTTATTCCCAGGCGGTGCAGGTCGGCAACACGGTCTATATGTCGGGCCAGATCGGCCTCGATCCGGCGACCATGCAGATGGTCGAGGGCATCGAAGCGCAGATCGTGCGCGTCTTCGAGAACCTCAAGGCCGTCGCCGAGGCGGCCGGCGCCACGCTGAACGATGCGGTCAAGCTCAACATCTACCTGACCGACCTGGCCAACTTCGCCAAGGTGAATGAAACCATGGCGAAGTATCTGCGCGAGCCCTTCCCGGCGCGCGCTGCGGTGGGCGTCAAGGAACTGCCGCGCGGCGCCCTGGTCGAGGCGGACGCCGTGCTCGTCCTTGGCTGACCAGCCGGCCGCCAACACCCTCGCGGCCCGGCTGGCGCGGCTCGGCCTGCGCAGCGACGCCGATTTCGTCCTCCACCTGCCGCTGCGCTACGAAGACGAAACGCGCATCACCGCGCTACGCGACGCGCGGCCCGGCGTCGCGGCGCAGTTCGAGGTCGCGGTGGTCGATAGCGAGATCGCCTACCGTCCGCGCCGCCAGCTGCTGGCGCGGGTCAGGGATGCCGGCGGGGTGCTCTCGCTGCGCTTTCTGAACTTCTATCCAAGCCAACAGAAAGTGCTGCAGCCCGGCGCGCGCCTGCGTGTCTTCGGCGAGGTGCACGAAGGCTACCTCGGCCCCGAGATCATCCATCCGCGCTTCCATGTGGTCGGCGCCGGCGAGCCGCTGCCGGAATGCCTGACGCCGGTCTATCCGACCACCGCCGGACTCGGCCAGGCGACGTTGCGCCGTCTGATCGAACGCGCCCTGGCGCGCGCCGACCTGGCCGACACGCTGGCGCCCGAACTGCGCCAGCGCCTGAACCTGCCCGAATTTGCAGATGCGATCCGCCTGCTGCACACGCCGCCGCCCGAGATGACCCAGGCCGCGCTCGAAGCCCGCGAGCATCCGGCCTGGCGCCGCGTGCAGTTCGACGAGCTGCTGGCGCAGCAACTCAGCCTGCGCCGCGCCTACAGTGCGCGGCGTGCGCGCGGCGCGCCGCCTTTGGTGGCGACCGCGACGCTGACCACAGCGCTGCTCGCGGCGCTGCCGTTTCGCCTGACCCGTGCGCAGCAGCGCGCCTGGCGCGAGATCGCCGGCGATCTCGGCCAGCCGCATCCGATGCAGCGCCTGCTGCAGGGCGACGTCGGCAGCGGCAAGACCGTGGTCGCCGCGCTGGCCATGCTGCATGCAGTGGAAGCCGGTTACCAGGCGGCGCTGATGGCGCCCACCGAAATCCTCGCCGAGCAGCATTACCGCAAGCTTGCGGCCTGGCTGGAGCCGCTAGGGCTAGAGGTCGCCTGGCTCACCGGTAGCCTCAGGAAGCGCGAGAAAGAGGCCGCGATCGCAAGAGTTGGCGCTGGCGACACGCCGATCGCGATCGGCACCCACGCCCTGATCGAGGACAAGGTCGAGTTCGCCCGCCTGGGCCTCGCGATCGTCGACGAGCAGCACCGTTTCGGTGTGCGCCAGCGTCTGGCGCTCAAGGAGAAAGGGACTTTCGCGCACCAACTGGCGATGTCGGCGACGCCGATTCCGCGCACCCTGGCCATGAGCTACTACGCCGACCTCGACGTCTCGGTGCTCGACGAGCTGCCGCCCGGACGCAGCCCGGTCACCACCAAGCTGGTCGCGGAAGCGCGTCGCGACGAGGTCCTGGTGCGCGTGCACGAAGCCTGCCGCGGCGGGCGTCAGGCCTACTGGGTTTGCCCGCTCATTGAAGAAAACGGAGTTTCGGCGGAGGCTAACGTGAGCGCAGCGAACGTTAAGCGTAGCGGCCGGAGCCAGAACGCCGTTTTGCAGCTCAAGACTGCCGAGGAGACTTACGCTCGGCTCGTCGCCGAGCTGCCCGATCTGCGCGTCGGCCTGGTGCACGGCCGGCTCAAGGCCGCCGACAAGGCCGCCGTGATGGCCGCCTTTGTGGCGAACGAGATCCAGGTGCTGGTGGCGACCACGGTGATCGAGGTCGGCGTCGATGTGCCCAATGCCAGCCTGATGGTGATCGAGCACGCCGAGCGCTTCGGCCTCGCGCAACTGCACCAGCTGCGCGGACGCGTCGGCCGCGGTGCGGCGCAATCGGCCTGCATCCTGCTCTACGCCCAGCCGCTGGGCGAACTGGCGCGGGCGCGGCTGAAGGTGATCTTTGAATCCACCGACGGCTTCGCGATCGCGCGCGAAGACCTGCGCCTGCGCGGCCCCGGCGAGTTCATCGGCGCGCGCCAAAGCGGCCTGCCGCTGTTGCGCTACGCCGACCTGGAAGACGCGGCGCTGGTGGAGCAGGCCCGCGCCGTGGCCGAAGACATGCTGCAGGCCGCGCCGCAGCGGGCCGAGGCACATTTGCAGCGCTGGCTGGGCGGTCGCGAGGAATTGCTCAAGGCATGAGGCTGAAAAATCGCCGGGCTCGTGGCCGCGACGCCGGCGGCTGGCTGGCGCTCGGTAGCGCGGGCAGCGGCCGACGCCACGCCGCGTGCGCCTGGCTACGCGAAACCGGTTCGCTCACCGCGCGCCTGCAGCAGTCCGGGCCGACGGCCGTGCAGCTCTTGTACCAGGGCCTGCGCCGGCCCCCGCGCGACGAGTGGCGCGTGCTGCGCCTGGCCGCCGGCCGCGTCGCGCCGGTGCGCGAAGTGGTGTTGCGGGTCGCCGGCCGCGTTGCGGTGTTTGCCCATACCGCCGCCAATCGCGCGGCATGGAAGCTGCTGCGCCGCGCCGGCCGGCGCCCGCTGGCGGCTGTGCTGTTTACCGATCCGCGGGTCAAGGCCGGGCCGCTTTACTACCGCCAGGTCGATGCGAGACATCCGCTGTATCGCGCCGCCGCGTCCTGGTGCGAGGGCACCGCACCGTGCCGCCTGCCGGCCCGGCGTGCGCTGTTCGCGCGCGGCGCCGCGCGCCTCCTGATCACCGAAGTCTTTCTTCCCTGGTCATAGGACCACGCATGAGCCCCCAGTCCGCGCTGCTGCGCCCGAAGTTGCCGCGCTGCGCGGTGACTGCCGGTAAAATTCGCGCATGAAATTCGCCGAACTCAAACACCGCCTCGACCTCTACGAAAAACTCATGCGGCTGGACAAGCCGATCGGCACGCTGCTGCTGCTGTGGCCCACGCTGTGGGCGCTGTGGCTGGCGACCCGGGGTCAGCCGCACTGGATGCTGGTCTGGATCTTCGCCCTCGGCACGCTGCTGATGCGCTCGGCCGGCTGCGTCATCAACGACTATGCCGACCGCGATTTCGATCCCCATGTCGAACGCACCAAGGGAAGGCCGCTGGCGGCGCGCGTGGTGTCGGTGCGCGAGGCGCTGGTGCTGGCCGGCATACTGATTTTTTGCGCCTTCCTGCTGATCCTGCCGATCTTTCGCGAGGTCTGGTGGCTGGCGCTGATCGCCGTGTTTCTCGCCGCCAGCTATCCTTTCACCAAGCGCTTCTTCGCCCTGCCGCAGGCCTATCTCGGCATCGCCTTCGGCTTCGGCATACCGATGGCCTTCGCCGCGGCGACCGGCGAAGTCGGCGCCCTGGGCTGGACGCTGCTGGTCGCCAATATCTTCTGGGCCCTGGCCTACGACACCGAGTACGCGATGGTCGACCGTGAGGACGATCTCAAGATCGGCATCCACACCGCCGCGATCACCTTCGGTCGCTTCGACGTGGTGGCGGTGATGCTCTGCTATGCCGCGACGCTCGGCATCCTTGCCGTGGTCGGCTGGGATCTGGGCTACGGCGCCGGCTATTTCGCCGGTCTGAGCGCCGCCGCGGCGCTGGCCGGTTATCACTACACGCTGATCCGCGAACGCCGCCGCGAGGGCTGCTTTGCGGCTTTCCGCCACAACAACTGGTTCGGTGCGGCGATCTTCGCCGGCATCGTCGCCGAACTCAATCTGCTGCCCTGGCTGGCGCAGTGACGCGCCCGAGGCTCACGAAGCGGGCGGTTCGGCCCGGCTGTCTTCCTGCAGGTTCGCTGTAATCACCTTGCTCAGGGCGGCGCGCAAGCGCGCCGGCTTGATGGGTTTGTGCAGCATGATGAGCTGGGCTTCCCGTGCCGCCTGCAACGTCGCCTGGCTCGTATCCCCGGTGATCAGCAGCGCCGGCAACTGGCTGCCGTAACGGTCGCGCAGCGCGGCAATCGCATCTATGCCATTGCCCTGGCCGGGCAATCCCATGTCGGAGATCACCGCGTCGATCGCCGCGGGGCCGGCCGCGGCCCGGTCGAGCGCCTCGGCGACGGAGCCGGCCGTCGTCACCTCGCAGCCCCAGCCTTGCAGCAGCTCGCACATGCCGGTGCGGATGGCCTCCTCGTCGTCGACCATGAGTATGCGGCAGCCGGCGAGGTTGCCCATGATCTGCGCCTGTTCCGCGTCGGGCAGTTGCGCGTCGGACCGGCCGTCGGCCGGAGTGGCCAGCGGTACGCAGACGCTGAAGCAGGAGCCCCGTCCCGGCTCGGAGCGCATGGCCAACGCATGGCCAAGCAGGCGTACCACGCGCTCGACGATGGCCAGGCCGAGTCCGAGTCCCTGGCTGCGGTCGCGGGCCTTGTTGCCGATCTGGTAGAACTCGGCAAAGATCGCCGAATGCTGGTCGGGAGCAATGCCGATGCCGGTATCGAGCACCTCGATGGCGAGTTGCCCGTTGCGGCGCCGGCAGCCGAGCAATACGCGGCCGGACGGCGTATAGCGCAGCGCATTGGAAAGCAGGTTGCGCAACACCTGGCCGAGCAGCACCGGATCGCTGGTGACGCAAGCCGAACAGGGCCGCACGCGCAGGCGGATTCCGGTCTGCCCGGCGACCGGCATGAATTCGCTCTCCATCTGGTGCAGCAGGGCCTGCACCGGAAAGCCGCGGCAATCCGGGGTGATGACATTGGCGTCGAGGCGTGACACGTCGAGCAGGGCGTCGAGCAGGGTCTTCATGCCCTCGGCGGCTTTCTGGGCGTTGGCGAGGATCTTGCCGGCTGGGTCGGCGCCCTGGATCTCCTGGCCCAGCAGTTCGTGAAAGATCGACAAGGCCTGCATCGGCTGGCGCAGGTCGTGGCTGGCGGCGGCCAGGAAACGCGCCTTGGCCAGATAGGCCTGTTCCGCCGCATCGCGCTGCACGGTGAGTTCCCTGGCCAGTCTTTCGTTGCGGAAGCGCAGTTGCTGGGCCTCGATGAAAACCCGGTTGCGCTTGCGCGCCTGCCAGATCGTCATCGGCAAGAAGACCAGCAGCATCACGCCGAGGATGGTGTGCAGGCGGTCGCCGACGGTCAGCAGCCAGATCGCAGGCGGGCCGATCGAGGCGAGGATGTAGGCGCGCGAGGGCGGGACATAGGAAAAACCTTCGGAAGCGTTGCTCGAGGCAGCCACCGTGATCACGGTCAGGATCAGCAACTGCAATTCCGTCGGCAGGTGCGCCAGCATGGCCGTGTTGGCAAAGCCCCAGCAAACGCCGGACAGGCCGCCGCTGATGGCCTGGCTGCGCCCCCATTCCAGGCTGCTGCGGCTGGCCGGCGCGCGGTGGTATTGCCGGATCAGCCAGGCGCGCACCAGGGTGACCACATAGAGGGCAAACAGGGCCGGCTGCCAGGTCCAGGCCGGAATGCCGTCATGCACCACATACACCAGCAGGCTCAGTACCAGCGCACCGGCGAGGTTCTGGTCGTTGGTCTCGCTGAAAAAAGCCCTGATCTGCTCGGCCTTGACCACCGCCCGCTCTTCAGCCGAATGGAACGCTATGGACATCGTGCGTCATGAATTGTCTGGGAGGCGAATAGTATCAAGACTGCATTTGTGCAGCGCGCAAAGTTCTCATGGCGGCGTGGTGCCGGCATCAACTCTTGTCGGCTCTGGTCCGGCCAATGAAGCGGGCCGGGGTGAGGACGGTTAAAATCCGAATATGAGATATACCGACCTGCGCGATTTCATTGCCCAACTCGAAACGCTGGGTGAGCTCAAGCGGATCGTGGTCGAAGTCGATCCGCACCTGGAGATGACCGAAATCGCCGATCGCGTGTTGCGTGCCGGCGGGCCCGCACTGCTGTTCGAGAAGCCCAAGGGGCACTCGATGCCGGTGCTGGCCAATTTGTTCGGCACGCCGCGCCGGGTGGCCTTGGGCATCGCCGTCGCCGAAGGCGAGGAGGGCGTGGAGCTGGACTGGAAAGTCCGCCTGCGCGAAGTCGGCACCCTGTTGGCCTACCTCAAGGAACCCGAGCCGCCGAAGGGCCTCAAGGATGCCTGGGACAAGCTGCCGGTGCTGAAGCAGGTGCTCAACATGGCGCCCAAGCTGGTGAGTTCGGCACCCTGCCAGGACCTCGTCTGGGAAGGCCGGGAGGTCGATCTTGGCCGTCTGCCGGTGCAGACCTGCTGGCCGGGCGACGCGGCGCCGCTGATCACCTGGGGCCTGGTCGTCACGCGCGGACCGGCCAAGACCCGGCAGAACCTCGGCATCTACCGCCAGCAGGTCATCGCGCCGAATAAAGTCATCATGCGCTGGCTGGCCCATCGTGGCGGCGCGCTGGACTATCGCGAGCATTGCGCGGCCCACCCCGGCGAGCCCTTCCCGGTCGCGGTGGTGATCGGCGCCGATCCGGCGACGATCCTGGCGGCCGTAACGCCGGTGCCCGACACGCTCTCCGAATACCAGTTCGCCGGCCTCCTGCGCGGCGCCAAGACGGAACTGGTCAAGTGCCTGGGCTCCGAGCTGCAGGTGCCGGCCAGAGCCGAGATCGTGCTCGAAGGCGCGATTTACCCAACTGAGCATCCCGGCGAGTATGAGACGGCGGCGGAAGGCCAAAAATACGAAACGGCCCTGGAAGGGCCGTTTGGCGACCACACCGGCTACTACAACGAGGTGTCCGAGTTCCCCGTGTTCACCATCGATCGCATCACGCAACGCCGCGATGCGATCTATCACTCCACCTACACCGGCAAGCCGCCCGACGAGCCGGCCATGCTCGGCCTGGCCTTGAACGAAGTCTTCGTCCCGCTGCTGCAGAAGCAGTTTCCCGAGATCGTCGATTTCTACCTGCCGCCCGAGGGCTGCTCCTACCGCATGGCCGTGGTCAGCATCAGGAAGCAGTATCCGGGGCACGCCAAGCGCGTGATGTTCGGCATCTGGTCCTTCCTGCGCCAGTTCATGTACACCAAGTTCATCATCGTCACCGACGACGATATCGACGTGCGCTCCTGGCCGGAAGTGATCTGGGCCCTGACCACCCGCGTCGATGCGGCGCGCGATACCCTGATTGCCGAGAATACGCCCATTGATTACCTCGACTTCGCTTCACCGGTGGCCAGCCTGGGGAGCAAAATGGGCATCGATGCGACCAACAAGTGGTCCGGCGAGACCACGCGCGAATGGGGCCGTCCGATCGCCATGGACGCCGCCGTGAAGCAGCGCGTCGATGCGCTGTGGCAAGAACTGGGACTCTAGGAGGTGCGATGACCGAACCAACGATTCCTGTGGATATTGACGCGGACGATCATCAGGAAGGGCCATTGGACGGACCCCGGGCCTGGTGCCATGTGATGTACGGGCTGCATGCGGTTTCGGCGGCGTCCGGCATCCTGAGTTCGGCCACCATCATCGGCGCCTTCGTCTTCGGCTGGCCGTCGATCATTGCCGTGATCATCAATTACGTCACCCGCGACAAGGTGCGCGGCACCTGGCTGGCCAGCCACTGGCGCTGGCAGCTGCGCAGCTTCTGGTTCGCCGCCTTGTGGCTGCTGGTGGCGGGCCTCCTGGCCTTCACCCTGATCGGCATTCCGGCGGCCTTCATGGTCATCGTCGGTACCGGGCTGTGGGTGCTCTACCGCGTGATTCGCGGCTGGATGGCCCTGCTCGACCGGCGCGCCATGCCGATGCCGCCGTCGGCCGTGGCGGCCTGATTCCGGCCTGCCGACGACACTCCTGCCGGGCGTAGGCAGAATCCCGGCGCGGACTATACTTTGTCCATGCGTCGCCGTTTCATCTCCTGGGTGGCATTGATAGCCGCGCTGTGGCTCTGCAGCAGTCCATCCTTGCGCGCCGCCGATGTCGAGAGCGCCAGTTCCGTGCTGCTGATCGCGGCCGAAGGAATGGCCGATCCGCGCTTCCGGCAAAGCGTGGTGCTGGTGACGCGGCATGGCAGCAGCAACTCGACCATCGGCGTGATAGTCAACCGCAGCCTCGGCGTGCCCCTCGACCGTGTGTTTCCCGAACTGAAGCAGGCGGCAGAACACCACCTGCATTACGGCGGGCCGGTGGCGGAGGGGCAGATCGTGTTCCTGGTGCGCAGCGCGGAGGAACCGGCGGCGGCGATCGCCATGGCGGAGCAGTTGTTCCTCAGCAGTGACGGCGGCAGCCTGCGGCGGCTGCTGGCGGCGCCGACGCCGGTGAAGCGTCTGCGCGTGTTCAGCGGTTTCGCCAGTTGGGCGCCGGATCAGCTGGAGCACGAAATCGATCGCGGCGACTGGTTTCTGTTGCCGGTCGACGCCGATGCCTTGCTCGGCGATGCGCCGGACGACATGTGGCTCAAGCTGTGGCGCCGCGCCACGCAGCTGATGGTGCAGGGCTCGCCCTTCGGCCGGCAGGCGGCGCAGCGGCGGGATGTCGCTACTGCGGCGCTGGCGCAAGCGTGGACGCATGTCGTCCGGCATCGCGATCCGGCGTCTCCGCTTTAGGCGAAACAGACTACCTGCCGGCGTCGGCACGCGCATACTGTCCGGCTCCAGTCATCCGCAGAAGGAATTCCCATGACGCTTTGTCCGATTGCCATCGTCGCCGGCTGCCAGAAATGCCCGGCCTTCAAGATTTGCCCGCTCAAGGGCGTGATCGGCGACCAGCCGTCGAAGCCGGAAGCGCCCGCCGAGGCCCGGTCGAAGCCACGCAAGGCCGCGGCGCGCAAGAAGAAGTAGCCACCCTGTATGCATGGTGGTTTCTTGCCGGGAGGCCAGCCGGCGCACCAATAGGGAGCAGCGGAATTTCCTTGCAACGCCATTCTGGTGCGTCCCCGGCGTTTCCGTTGTGAGCTGACCATCCAGGCTTGAACCAGCCGCAGCGGCCGATTGCGGCCGTTCCCGCCATTCTGCCAATGGCATGGCACGCCCTTCGCTATGGAAGGACTGCACCGTTTCAATCCAAACGGTCGGTCCGCTCAATTCCATTGAAAGGGGAACACCATGCAACGTCGCAATTTCGTCAAGGCCACGGCCCTTACCCTCGCCCTCGCCGCTGCCGGTTTCGTCACCCAGCCCGCCATTGCCGCCGACACCATCAAGGTCGGCATCCTGCATTCCCTCTCCGGCACCATGGCCATTTCGGAAACCGCGCTGAAGGAAACCGCGCTGATGACCATCGCCGAGATCAACGCCAAGGGCGGCGTCATGGGCAAGCAGCTCGAAGCCGTGGTGGTCGACCCGGCCTCCAACTGGCCGCTGTTCGCCGAGAAGGCGCGCCAATTGCTGACCCAGGACAAGGTCGCGGTGGTCTTCGGCTGCTGGACCTCGGTCTCGCGCAAATCGGTGAACCCGGTGTTCAAGGAGCTCAACGGCCTGTTGTTCTATCCCGTCCAGTACGAGGGCGAGGAACTCGAAAAGAACGTCTTCTACACCGGCGCCGCGCCCAACCAGCAGGCGATCCCGGCCGTCGAATACCTGATGGGCAAGGACGGCGGCTCGGCCAAGCGCTGGGTGCTGCTCGGCACCGACTACGTCTATCCGCGCACCACCAACAAGATCCTGCGCGCCTTCCTCAAGAGCAAGGGCGTCGCCGAAGCCGACATCATGGAGGAGTACACCCCCTTCGGCCATTCCGACTACCAGACCATCATCGCCAAGATCAAGAAGTTCGCCGGCGAGGGCAAGAAGACCGCCGTGGTGTCGACCATCAACGGCGACTCCAACGTGCCCTTCTACAAGGAACTCGGCAACGCCGGCCTCAAGGCCACGGACGTGCCGGTCGTCGCCTTCTCGGTCGGCGAGGAGGAACTGCGCGGCGTCGATACGAAACCGCTCGTAGGCCACCTCGCGGCCTGGAACTACTTCCAGTCGGTGAAGAATCCGGCCAATGACGCTTTCATCAAGATGTACAAGGACTGGGCCAAGAAGCAGAAGCTGCCCAAGGCCGACAGCGTCGTCACCAACGATCCGATGGAAGCCACTTACGTCGGCATCCACATGTGGGCCCAGGCGGTCGAGAAGGCCAAGAGCACCGACGTAAACAAGGTCATCGCCGCGGTCGGCGGGCAGAAGTTCAAGGCGCCGTCCGGCTTCGAGATCCAGATGGACCCGAAGAACCATCACCTGCACAAGCCGGTGCTGATCGGCGAAGTCAAGGCCGACGGCCAGTTCAACGTGGTGTGGAAGACCAAGGGTCCGGTCAAGGCCGCACCATGGTCGCCCTACATTCCCGGCAACGACAAGAAGAAGGGCGAACCCGAGGGCAAGTAAGGCTTAACCGCGCCGATGCACGCCCCCTCCCCTTCAAGGGGAGGGCTGGGGTGGGGATGGGGAAAATGCTGCGGATACTTGCCCCATCCCCCACCTAACCTCCCCCTTGAAGGGGGAGGAACAGGGTGTGTTCGCCGTGGCAAAAGTTTTTTACACCATGCGCCATCTCCTCCTTGCCTTGCTGTGCTGCCTGAGTCTCGCCGTCCATGCGGCGCCGGATCCGGCCTTGCTGCGCCAGCTCGCCGCTGAGGAGTCGGACGAGAAGATTGCGGCGATCCAGAAGCTCGCGCTGACCGCCTCGCCGGAAGCGCTCGCCGTGCTGCAGCAACTCGCCGACGGCTCGCTGAAGGACGACAAGGGCGAGGAGATCACCATCAACAACCGCGTGCGGCGCGCGCTCGAAGGCGCGCTGGCGGTGCTCAAGCTGATCGATCCCGACGTGAGCGTGCGCTTCGCCGCCGTCAAGGAAATCGCCAGCAATGTCGATGCCGCGATGGCGCCGATGCTGGCCAAGGCGCGCGACCGCGAAACCGAACCGAAGATCCGCGCCCTGCTGGTCGAGGCGCACGCGCTCGCAACGCTCAAGGATGCCGACCCGCAGCTGCGCATCGCCGCCGCCAAGGCGCTGGCCGGCAGCGCCGACCCGAACACCCAGGCCGTGCTCAAGGCTCAGTCGGAGCCGGCCAACGAGGTTGAAACCGAGGTCCGCCGTGCCGCCTTCCAGTCCTACCTCGCGGTCAAGGACCGCCTGACCCTGGCCGAAACCCTCGGCCGCATCTTCTCGGGCCTGAGCCTGGGCAGCATCCTGCTGCTGGCGGCGCTGGGCCTGGCCATCACCTATGGCGTGATGGGCGTCATCAACATGGCCCACGGCGAGCTGCTGATGGTCGGCGCCTACGCCACTTACGCGATCCAGGGAGTCTTCCGCACGCATTTTCCCGAGCAGCTCGACTGGTATCTGCTGGCCGCGGTGCCCGTGGCCTTCTTCGCTGCCGCCGCGATCGGCGTGCTGCTCGAGCGCACGGTGATCCGCTGGCTCTACGGCCGCGCCCTGGAAACCCTGCTTGCCACCTGGGGCCTGTCCTTGATGCTGATTCAGGCCGCGCGCGTGATCTTCGGTGCGCAGAACGTCGAGGTCGCGAATCCCTCCTGGATGTCGGGCGGCCTCGAAATCCTGCCTTCCATCGTGCTGCCGCTCAATCGCATCGTCATTGTCGGCTTCGCCCTGTTCGTGCTGATGCTGGTCTGGGTGCTGATGAACAAGACGCGGCTGGGCATGTTCGTCCGCGCCGTGACGCAGAACCGCGCCATGGCCGGTTGCGTCGGCGTGCCGACGGGGCGCATCGACACGGTGGCCTTCGCGCTCGGCGCCGGTATCGCCGGGCTGGGCGGCGTCGCCCTGTCGCAGATCGCCAACGTCGGCCCCGACATGGGCCAGGGCTATATCGTCGATTCCTTCATGGTGGTGGTGCTGGGCGGCGTCGGCCAGCTCGCCGGCGCGGTGTGGGCGGCGCTGGGCCTCGGCATCGTCACCAAGTTCATCGAAAGCTGGGCCGGCGCCGTGATCGCCAAGATCGTCGTGCTGGTGTTCATCATCATGTTCATCCAGAAGCGTCCGCAGGGCCTGTTCGCCCTCAAGGGCCGCTTCGTGGAAAGTTGAAAACCATGAGCCACAGAGGACACAGAGGTCACAGAGAAAGTCAAAGTCATGGGGTTTTTCTCTGTGACCTCTGTGTCCTCTGTGGCTAAAAAGGTTTTGCCTTGAACACCCGAACCCCCTTCATCCTCCGCTTCCTGCAAGCCACGCCAAAACAGGGCTGGATCGCGATCGCCGTCGCGGCGGCGCTGACTCTGATCTTGCTGCCGGCGCTGCACCTGCTGCTGCCGGCAGGCCATCCCTTCCATGTCTCGGCCTATGTCATCACCCTGGTCGGCAAGATCATGTGCTACGCCATCGTCGCCGTGGCGATGGACCTGATCTGGGGTTACACGGGCATCCTTTCGCTCGGCCACGGTCTGTTCTTCGCGCTCGGCGGCTACGCTTTCGGCATGTATCTGATGCGCCAGATCGGCCGCGACGGCTCCTACCAGTCGGACCTGCCCGACTTCATGGTCTTCCTCGACTGGAAGGCGTTGCCCTGGTACTGGACCGGGTCGGACTCCTTCCTCTGGTCCATCCTGCTGGTGCTGCTGGTGCCGGCGCTGGTGGCCCTCGTCTTCGGTTTCTTCGCCTTCCGCTCGCGCATCAAGGGCGTGTATTTCTCCATCATCACCCAGGCCCTGGTCTTCGCCGCGATGCTGTTCTTCTTCCGCAACGAAACCGGCTTCGGCGGCAACAACGGTTTCACCGACTTCAAGCGCATACTCGGCTACAGCATCACCGCGCCGGAAACTCGCGTGGCCCTGTTCGCGCTGACCGCAGCGATGCTGTTGGCGACCCTGGTGCTCGGGCGATATCTGGTGACATCGAAGCTCGGCCGGGTGCTGGCGGCGATCCGCGACGCCGAGTCGCGCGTCATGTTCATCGGCTACAACCCGCTCTATTACAAGCTCTTCATCTGGACCCTGTCGGCATTGTTGTGCGGCATCGCCGGCGCGCTCTACGTGCCGCAGGTCGGCATCATCAATCCGGGCGAGATGTCGCCGGCGAATTCCATCGAGATCGCGATCTGGGTTGCGGTCGGCGGTCGCGCTACCTTGATCGGCCCTGTGCTCGGCGCCTTCATCGTGAACCTGGCAAAGAGCTTCTTTACCGTCGCCTTTCCCGAGTACTGGCTGTTCTTCCTCGGCGCGCTCTTCGTCGGCGTCACGCTGTGGCTGCCGGATGGCGTTGTCGGCCTGTGGCGCAAGCTGCGCGAGAAACGCGCGGGAGCGACGTCGTGAGCGCGCCCCGCCGGGCCGCCCCAAGGGGCGCGCAGGCACCACATGGAGCCGCGCCGCGGCGAACCACCGTTACCCCCTGCCTTGGGGCGAAGGCAGGGTTTCGCAGAGCACTGCTCTGCGCTGCCGCAGCCGGACGGCTATGCAGAGCCGTCCGTGGGATAGGGGCCGGGAGGATGGTCGTATGAGCCAGCCCAGCATCCTGTTGCTGCACGAAGTCACGGTCAGCTTCGACGGCTTCCGCGCGCTGAACGAGCTCTCGCTCGACATCGAGGTCGGCGAACTGCGCTGCATCATCGGCCCCAACGGCGCCGGCAAGACCACGATGATGGACGTCATCACCGGCAAGACGCGGGCAGACCGCGGCAAGGTGCTGTTCGACCAGGACATCGACGTGCGGCGCATGGCGGAAGCCGAGATCGCGCATCTGGGCATCGGCCGCAAGTTCCAGAAGCCGACCATTTTCGAGAACCTGACGGTGTTCGAGAACCTCGAACTCTCGATGAAAATGGACAAGCGCGCGCGCACCAGCCTGTTCGCATGGCTGGACGACGACGCCCGCGACAAGATCGCCGACACCCTGCGCCTGATCCGCCTCGACCATGAAGCCGAGCGTCAGTCCGGCCTGCTCTCGCACGGCCAGAAACAGTGGCTGGAAATCGGCATGCTATTGATGCAGGATCCCAAGCTGCTGCTGCTCGACGAACCCGTCGCCGGCATGACCGATGACGAGACCGCGCGCACCGGTGAACTGTTCAAGTCGTTGGCCGGCAAGCATTCCCTGGTCGTGGTCGAGCACGATATGGCCTTCATCGCCCAGCTCGGCGGCATGGTCACCGTGCTGCACGAAGGTTCGGTGCTGGCCGAAGGCGACCTCGCCACGGTGCAGAACGACCAGAGGGTCATCGAGGTGTACCTTGGACGATAAAACCATTAGCCACAGAGGGCACAGAGGTCACAGAGAAGGTCAAAAACCGGGTTGGGTTTTCTCTGTGCCCTCTGTGTCCTCTGTGGCTAAAAAGGTTCTGAATTTTTTATGCTGAAAGTCGACTCTCTTAACCAGTACTACAGCGGCAGCCACATCCTGCGCGATGTGTCATTCTCCGCGCCGATCGGCAAGGTAACGACCGTGCTCGGCAGGAACGGCGTCGGCAAGACGACGCTGCTCAAGGTGCTGATGGGCCTCGTGCCTTCGCGCAGCGGCAGCATCGCCTTCGACGGCCGCGACCTCACGCGCGCCGCTTCGCACCAGCGCGTGCAGGCCGGCATCGGCTACGTACCGCAGGGGCGCGAGATCTTTCCGCGCCTGACGGTGCTGGAGAACCTGCAGATGGGGCTGGCCACGCGACCCGGCGGCACGCCGATTCCGGAGCGTATTTTCGAGATGTTCCCGGTCCTGAAGCAGATGCTCAAGCGTCGCGGCGGCGACCTCTCCGGCGGCCAGCAGCAGCAGCTCGCGATCGGCCGCGCGCTGGCTTTCGGTCCGCGCGTGCTGATCCTCGACGAGCCGACCGAAGGCATCCAGCCCTCGATCATCAAGGACATCGAGCGCGCCATCCGCAGCCTGGCGGCCGAGGGCAACATGGCCATCCTGCTGGTCGAGCAGTACTACGATTTCGCCGCCAGCCTGGCCGACCAGTACCTGGTCATGGAGCGCGGCGAAATAATTTCGCGCGGCGCAGGCAGAAACATGGAGGCCGACGGTGTGCGGGACATGCTCGCGGTGTAACGCGGCGCTATGATGCGCCGATGCATCCTGCGGACCCGATCACATCCTGCTGGCAGGCCTCGCTCGATCTCGGCTTCGAGCGGCGCGACGAGTCCACCCTGCTGGTGCGGCGCGAGCATCGCGGTCCGCTGCGTGTGCAGAAGGCGCTGTATCCCGAAGGGCCGCGGCTGTGCCATGCGATCGTGCTGCATCCGCCGGCCGGCATCGCCGGCGGCGACCGGCTGCAGATCGGCATCGAGCTTGGCGCCGACGCGCAGACCCTGCTCACCACGCCCGGTGCCGGCAAGTGGTATCGCTCGCCGGCCGATGGGAGACTATGGGCGGAGCAGGCCGTGCGCCTGAAAGTTGGCGCTGGCGCCACGGCGGAATGGCTGCCGCAGGAGAGCATCGTCTTCGACGGCGCGCAGGCCGGCATGCGCACTACAGTCGAGCTGGAACAAGGTGCGCGTTTCATCGGCGTCGAAACTCTCTGTCTCGGCCGCCGCGCCAGCGGCGAGACTTTCGAGCGCGGCAGCCTGCATCTCGCCACGGACATCCGTATGGCCGGCAAGCTGCTGTGGCGCGAGCGCGGCGTCATCGAAGGCGGTTCGCCCCTGCTGCATTCGCCGATCGGCCTCGCCGGCTTCAGCGTCTGCAGTACGGTGCTGGTCGCGGGCAGCGACATTGCGCCGGAAACCCTGCGCGCCTGCCGCGCCGTCACCGCGAGCGAAGCCGGCGCGCGCTGCGGCGTCAGCGTCATGCCGCAGCTATTCGTCGGCCGCTATCTGGGCCATTCCGCGCAGGCCGCGCGAGTATGGTTCGTCACTCTCTGGCAATATTTGCGGCCGTCCATCATCGGCTGCGAAGCCGTCGTGCCGCGCATCTGGAACACCTGAACATGAACACGGCGAACCGTAGGAGCGAGCTTGCTCGCGATGCCGGCGCCGATCGCCAGCAAGCTGGCTCCTACGTGGGGAGATTCGTGCCATGGAACTGACACCGAGAGAAAAGGACAAGCTGCTGATCTTCACCGCCGCATTGCTCGCCGAGCGGCGCAAGGGACGCGGCCTCAAGCTTAATTACCCGGAAGCCGTGGCCTTCATCACCGCCGGCATCCTCGAAGGCGCGCGCGACGGGCAGTCGGTGGCCGAACTCATGAGCTATGGCGCGACCTTGCTCAAGCGCGACGAGGTCATGGAAGGCGTGCCGGAGATGATTCCCGAGATACAGGTCGAGGCCACCTTCCCCGACGGCACCAAGCTGGTCACGGTGCACCACCCCATCGTCTGAGCCTCAGCGCCATGCGCCTGCACAGCTTCCTCAGCCTCGGCCCCGACGGCTTTCACCGCATCGCCTATACCGACTGGGGCGATGCCCGCAATCCGCGCGCGGTGCTTTGCGTGCACGGCCTGTCGCGCAACAGCCGCGATTTCGACCGCCTCGCCGCAGCGCTGGAGCTCGACCGCCGGGTGGTCTGCATGGACGTGGTGGGCCGCGGCGACAGCGACTGGCTGGAGGACAAGTCGGGCTACAGTTTTTCCACTTATCTGGGCGACGCTGCGGCGCTGATCGCGCGTGTCACCACGCCGCCCCCCGGCGGCCTGCTGGAAAGTCTGCAGGCGCGGCTGCGCGGGCAGCGGCCGGCGGCCACGCTGGACTGGGTAGGCACCTCGATGGGCGGCCTGATCGGCATGCTGCTCGCGGCCAAGCCCGGTTCGCCGATCCGCCGCCTGGTGCTGAATGACGTCGGCCCCTTCGTGCCCTGGAATGCGCTGATCCGCCTCAAGGGGCATATCGGCAGCGAGACTCGCTTCGCCGACTTCGCCGGCGTCGAGGACTGGGTGCGCCAGGCTTGCAGCAGCTTCGGCGCGCTCGACGAGGATTTCTGGCGCCACCTGGCCGAGCATGCCGCGGTGCGCGAGGCCGACGGCGGCTACCGCCTGCGCTACGACCCGGACATCAGCCGCGGCCTGCCGGTGCATCGCGACCCGGAGCTGCCCATCGGTCCGGAATTCCTGCGCGGCATCGACCTCTGGTCGGCCTGGGAGGCCGTGCGCTGTCCGGTGCTGGTGCTGCGCGGCGAGGAGTCCGAGGTGCTGCCGCGCGAAACCGTGGCGGAAATGCAGCGGCGCAAGCCGGATTTGAAGGTGGTTGAATTCGCCGGCGTCGGCCATGTCCCGGCCCTGGCCTCGGCCGACCAGATTGGGGTGGTGCGCGACTTCCTCGCCGCCGCCGAACAACAGCCCTGAACGCAGAAGGAGGCAGCACATGATTCCAGGCGAAATGAAAATCGAGGCCGGCGAGATCGAGTTGAACGCCGGGCGCCGCACCATGACCGTCGAAGTGGCCAACACCGGCGACCGGCCGATACAGGTCGGCTCGCATTACCACTTCTTCGAAACCAACGAGGCCTTGTCGTTTGATCGCGCGTCGTCGCACGGCATGCGGCTCAACATCGCGGCCGGTACGGCGGTGCGCTTCGAGCCGGGGCAGACGCGTTCCGTCGAGTTGGTTGACTATGCCGGTGAGCGCAAGGTTTATGGATTCCAGGGCAGGGTGCAGGGAGCTTTGAAATGAAACCGCTTGCTGTGTTGAGTCAGGTGCGGGATCGGGAGGACGGGGCATTCTGCTTCGCTCATGTCCTCCGTCGGCGCCCGTTGGGCGCCTCCTCCCCCTTTACTTCGCTGCGCAGAACGCCCCATCCTCCCGATCCGGTGACGCTACTGCAGATTTTCGGTCGCAGCCCCATGGAGCAAACAAAATGAAAATCACCAAACAAGCCTATGCCGAAATGTTCGGCCCGACAGTGGGTGACAGAGTCAGACTCGCCGACACCGAACTCTGGATCGAGGTCGAGAAGGACTACACCATCCCCGGCGAGGAAGTGAAGTTCGGCGGCGGCAAGGTGATCCGCGACGGCATGGGCCAGGGCCAGAGGCTTTCCAAAGATGTGGCCGACACCGTGATCACCAACGCGCTGATCGTCGATGCGGTGCAGGGCATCGTCAAGGCCGACGTCGGCCTCAAGGGCGGCATGATCCTGGCGATCGGCAAGGCCGGCAATCCGGACGTGCAGCCGGGCGTCACGATTGCCATCGGCGCCGGCACCGAGATCATCGCCGGCGAGGGCATGATCCTCACCGCCGGCGGCATCGATTCGCACATCCACTTCATCTGCCCGCAACAGATCGAGGAGGCGCTGATGTCGGGCGTCACCACCATGCTCGGCGGCGGCACCGGACCGGCGACCGGCACCTTCGCCACGACCTGCACGCCGGGGCCCTGGCATATCCATTCCATGCTCGCCGCGGCCGAGGCCTTTCCGATGAATCTGGGCTTTCTCGGCAAGGGCAATGCCTCGCTGCCGGGCCCGCTCGCGGAACAAGTCGAGGCCGGCGCCATGGGCTTGAAACTGCACGAGGACTGGGGCACCACGCCGGCCGCAATCGACAACTGCCTGACGGTGGCCGACGACATGGACGTACAGGTGGCGATCCATACCGACACGCTCAACGAATCCGGTTTCGTCGAGGCCACGCTGGCCGCCTTCAAGGGCCGCACGATCCACACCTTCCACACCGAGGGCGCCGGCGGCGGCCACGCGCCGGACATCATCAAGGCGGCCGGCCTGCCCAATGTGCTGCCTTCGTCCACCAACCCCACCATGCCGTTCACGGTGAACACCATCGACGAGCATCTCGACATGCTGATGGTCTGCCACCACCTCGATCCGGCGATCGCCGAGGACATCGCTTTCGCCGAAAGCCGCATCCGCCGCGAGACCATCGCCGCCGAGGATATCCTGCACGACCTCGGCGCCTTCTCCATGATGAGCTCCGACTCGCAAGCCATGGGCCGCGTCGGCGAGGTGCTGATCCGCACCTGGCAGACCGCGCACAAGATGAAGATTCAGCGCGGGGCGCTGAAGGAGGACAGCGCACGCAACGACAACATGCGCGTCAGGCGCTACATCGCCAAATACACCATCAACCCGGCCATCACCCACGGCATCAGTCATGTCGTCGGCTCGATCGAGCCCGGCAAGCTGGCTGACCTGGTGCTGTGGAAGCCGGCTTTTTTCGGCGTCAAGCCGAGCCTGATCCTCAAGGGCGGCATGATCGCGGCGGCGGCGATGGGCGATCCCAACGCCTCGATCCCGACGCCGCAGCCCGTGCATTACCGGCCGATGTTCGGCAGTTTCGGCCGCGCGCTGAAGACCTCGATCACCTTCGTCTCGCAGGCGGCGCTGAAGAATCCGGCGGTGCTCGCGCTGGGCCTGACGAAACGCCTGGAGCCGGTGAAGAACTGCCGCCATGTGAGCAAGGCCGACATGCTGCACAACAGCGCGACGCCGGTCATCGAGGTCGATAGCGAAACCTATGCGGTGCGCGCCGACGGCGAGCTGCTGGTCTGCGAACCGGCAAGCACGCTGCCGATGACGCAGCGCTACTTCCTGTTCTGAAATGCTGCTGATCGAACAACACGCCGCCGCCGACGCGGTGGCGACCGAACAACTGCTGCTGCCCTTCGATAGCCGCTGCAAGAGCCGCCTGCGTGCGCGGCTGGCATCCGGCGAGGAATGCGGGCTGTTCCTCGAACGCGGCGGCGTACTGCGCGGCGGCGACAAGCTGCTGGGCAAGGACGGCCGGGTAGTCGAGGTGATCGCCGCACCGGAACTGCTGATGCAGGCGGCGAGCGAGGACCCGCTGCAATTGGCGCGGGCCGCCTACCACCTCGGCAATCGTCATGTCGCCGTGCAGGTTCTGGCCGGACATCTGCGCTTCGCCCGCGACCATGTGCTGGGCGAGATGCTGCACGGTCTGGGACTGCCGGTGAGCGAGGTCGAGGCGCCCTTCGAGCCGGAAAGCGGAGCCTATGGCGCCCACGGGGGCCACAGCCACAGCGCCGATGGCGAGGGCGAGTCTGCCAAAACCCGCCCGCGCATCCACGATCATTTTCAACGCGGCCAGCCGCGATGAGCGCCGCTCTTGTTCGGTTGTTACAGCTCGCCAGCCCGGCGCTGCCGGTCGGTGCCTACACCTATTCTCAGGGGCTCGAATGGGCGGCCGAGGCCGGCACTGTGCAGGACGAAGCGAGCGCGCTGCGCTGGATCGGCGACCAGCTCGAATGGAACCTCGGCCGCTACGAGGCGCCGCTGCTGCTGCGCATGCTGGAGGCGTGGCAAGTGGGCGCCGGCGATACGGTGCGCGAACTGGATGCGGAATATCTGGCGACGCGCGAGAGCGCGGAGCTGCGCGCCGAGACGCTGCAGATGGGTTACTCGATGCAGCGCCTGCTGCATGAGCTGGGCGATTTTCCGCCGCCCCTGCTCGCTGCCATCGCCGTATCGCCAGCGCCAACTCTTATGCAGGCCTGGACCTGCGCCGCCGCGGCCTGGCAGATCCCGCCGGCGGACGCGCTCACCGCCTGGCTCTGGAGCTGGGCCGAAAACCAGACCATGGCGGCGCTGAAAGCCGTGCCGCTGGGCCAGGCCGCCGGCCAGCGCCTGCTGCAGGAAATCGGCCGCCGCCTGCCGGCCGTGGTCGAGCGCGCGCTGACGCTGGATCCGGCCGACTACTCCAACTTCGCGCCGGGCTTCGCCATCGCCTGCTGCAATCACGAAACCCAATACACGAGGATCTTCCGGTCATGAGCGTGCACCCAAACAAGCAAGCATTGCGAGTCGATGGTCCACACCCCGCCCCGGCCTTGCGGGTCGGGATAGGCGGCCCCGTCGGTTCCGGCAAGACCGCGCTGACCCTGGCGCTGTGCCAGGCGCTGCGCGAGCGCTACAACATCGCCGTGGTGACCAACGACATCTACACCGAGGAGGACGCCCAGTTCCTGGTCAGGAACCAAGCCCTGGCACCGGAACGCATCATCGGCGTCGAGACCGGCGGCTGCCCGCACACGGCGATCCGCGAGGATGCCTCGATCAACCTCGAAGCCATCGATCGCCTGAATCGGCGCTTCGAAGGGCTGGACCTGATTTTCATCGAAAGCGGCGGCGACAACCTCGCCGCGACCTTCAGCCCGGAACTTTCCGACCTGACGCTGTATGTCATCGACGTCGCAGCCGGCGACAAGATTCCGCGCAAGGGCGGGCCGGGCATCACCAAGTCGGACCTGCTGGTGATCAACAAGATCGACCTTGCGCCCATGGTCGGCGCCTCGCTCGAAGTCATGGAGCGCGATGCGAAAAAAATGCGCGGGGAGCGGCCCTTCGTTTTCTCCAACATGAAGAGCGGCCAGGGCCTGGCGGAAATCATAGCTTTCGTCGTCGACCAGGGCATGCTGCCCGCGCGCTGAGCTGCAATCGGCTGGCATTGGCATCCTTGGGCCCGAGCTGATTCTTGTAGAATGGCCGGGCAGTCCTGGCGGAATCATGGGGCGGTCGCCGGGGCGTGAATGCCGCATCTGGCGGGCTGCCACCGAAAACCCTGAGGATGCGACCCGATGCATTCGATCTGCCACTTGTCATAAAGAACACCATGATCAAAATCGGCCACCAGGACCGCCTGAAAGCGCTCGATACCTTGCTCAACGCCAGGCGCTCGCATACCCTGTGGGTATCCGAGGTCACGCATCAACAGGCGCCTTGCGTCATCGAGGACCACACCCGCTGCGATTTCGGCAAATGGCTGATCGAGGCCGAGGGCATTCTCGGCTCCGTGCAGGAATTCATCGACCTGGGCGAGCCGCACAAGCAGTTGCACGATACCTACCTGAGCCTGAAAGCCGATCAGGATCACGCGCTGCGCAGCAGCAGGATCAGGGACATATCCAGGACGCTGATCGACAGGATCGACAGCCTGGAGAAGTACCTGAACCGTCCGCGCAGCGACTGATCGGCCAAGGCCTGCGCGCGGAAACCCGCCCCGAACGATTTGAAAAGGTGGCTGTCGAATTCGATTCGGATTCGAACCGGAGAGAAATCATGGCCTTCTTCTTCGTTCCTGCCGTCGTCCCGGCATTCGCCATTGCCCTCCTGACCTTGACCCCGACTGGCGCCGCGCTGGCCGGCGGTTCCAACTACGGAGTCCTGCCCGGCGCGCTGCCGCAGATCGGCGGGCAGATCCGCGAATGGGCGGTGCCGACGCCGCGCTTCGCGCGCGATCCGGCGCCTGGGCCGGACGGCAACATCTACATCGCCGTGATGAACGGCAACCGCATCGCCCGCTTCGAGCCGGCGAGCGAGCGTTTTACCGAGTGGGAACTGCCGGCCGGTGCGCGGCCGCACGGGTTGGTGGTCGATGAGGCGGGCATGGTCTGGTACACCGGCAACGGCAACGGCACCATCGGGCGCCTCGATCCGAAGAGCGGCAAGGTGACCGAGTACCGCGTGCCCGGCGGCGGCGATCCGCACACCATCGTGCTCGATGCCGCCGGCAAGCTGTGGTTCACGGTGCAGGGCGGCCAGCGCGTCGGACGGCTGGATCGCGCCAGCGGACGCATCGATGAATTCCCGATGAGCGGCAATCCCTACGGACTGGCGATCGACCGTCAGGGCGTGGTCTGGGTCTGCCGTCTCGGCGCCGATGCGCTGGGCTGGATCGATCCGGCCAGCGGCAGGAGCGGCGAACTCCCGACCGGCAGGGGCTCGGCGCCGCGGCGCATCGCCGCCGGGCCCGACGGCAGCCTGTGGGTTGCCTATTACGGCAATGGCCGGCTGGCCCGGGTCGATCCGCAGGCCAGGCGCATCGTCAAGACCTGGGAACTGCCCAAGGCCGGCGGCGAACGCCCCTATGCCGTCACCGCCGATGCCGCGGGCCGCGTCTGGGTCAACGGCATCGACACCGACACGGTGTCGGTGTTCGATCCGGCGCGCGAGGAGTTTCGCGTCGTCGCGCTGCCCTCGCAGAACGTCGGCATCCGCAAGGCGATCATCGATGCGGCGGGGCGCTACTGGTACATGGGCAGCCACAACGGCCGCTTGGGGGTGGTGCAGTAGCTTCGCCCGGCCCAAAAGCGCTGTGCCACTGGCATGGCCTTGCCCGCAGCAAAATTAGTGGCGCGAAACCGGTTGGTCGAGGATGGCCTCGTAGGAATCAATGAAGTCTTCGAATTCTTCCTGATCGTGTTCCTGCCTCAGAAACTGCGTGAATTCGCCGCGCATGCGGTCGGCCGTCGCGCCGCGCAACAAACCCATCCGCCCATTGCGCTTGTCCAGAATCTCCAGCGCGTCGTGCCCCGGATAATCGATCACGTAAAGCAGCGGGTTGTTGAACAGGACATTCATTGCGATACCTCCAGCGTCGGCTGCTACTGTAGATGCGGCCGGTATGCCCGGATTCAAGTCCCGAGCCGGGGCCGCGAGCAGGAAACAGGCTCCGCGTTCCGGCGGCGATTTTTCCCGCCGCCGGCGGAGTCCGCTCAGTAGGTCTTGTAGGGCAGGAACTTGCCCGACATCATGATGTTCACCCGGTCGCCGGCCGGGTTCGGTTCGCGCTTCAAGTCCATCTTGAAGTCGATCGCGCTCATGATGCCGTCGCCGAATTCCTCGTGGATCAGTTCCTTGAAGGTCGTGCCGTAGACGCTGATCAGTTCGTAGAAGCGGTAGATCAACGGATCGGTCGGCACGGCGGTCGGCAGCGAGCCCTTGTAGGGCACCACCTGCAGCAGGGCCACGGCTTCCGGCGGCAGGCCGAAGACTTTGCCCAGCGTCGTCGCCTGCTTCTTGTCGAAGGTCATCTGGCCGAGGCAGCCGGCGGTGACCCACTCTTTCGAGAGGCCGATTTTCTTGGCCACGTCTTCCCACTTGAGGCCTTTCTTGATCTTGGCTTCGATGATCAGTTCGGTAACGTCGTTGCGGTTCATGGTGCTCTCCTGTCAGTGATTGATGGCCTGTTTCAATGGGGCGGCGGACTTGTCGCTCGCCAGCGTCAGCACCGGCGCGCGCTCGCCGTCCAGGCCGGGCCGGACCACGGGCGGGTTCTTCGCGTCGTGGAACATTCCGGTCTCGGCACCGGCGTAGGTCTTCGAGCGATTGACCAGGAAGTCCACCAGGTGGTTGCGGATCAGGTAGTACTGCGGATCGTGGTGAATGCCGGCGCGGGTGCGGTCGCGCGGCATGGTGACTTCGACGATCTCGGCGATCTTGGCGTGCGGACCGTTGCTCATCAGCAGGATCTTGTCGGCGAGCAGGATCGCTTCGTCGACGTCGTGGGTGATCATGAACACGGTCTGGTGCGTGGCCTGCACGATTTTCAGCAACTCGTCCTGGATGGTGCCGCGGGTCAGTGCATCGAGTGCGCCGAAGGGTTCGTCGAGCAGCAGCATCTTGGGCTGGATGGCGAAGGCGCGGGCGATGCCGACGCGCTGCTTCATGCCGCCCGAAAGTTCGGCCGGTTTCTTGTGGATCGCGGCGCCGAGGCCGACCATCTCCAGATATTTCGTGCAGTGCCCGGTAACCTTGTCCTTCGGCCAGTCCGGCCACTTCGACTTGACGGCGAAGGCGACATTGCCGAGCACGCTCATCCAGGGCATCAGCGCATGGCTCTGGAACACCACGCCGCGATCCAGGCTCGGGCCGCGAACTTCGCGGCCGTCCATGAAGGCGTCTCCCGCGGTGGCTTCTTCGAGTCCGGCCAGCACGTTGAGGATGGTGGTCTTGCCGCAGCCGGAGTGGCCGATGATGCAGACGAACTCGCCGCGGTCGATGTGGAAGTGGATGTCCTCGAACACCGGCGCATTGGTCCCGCCGCCTTGTGCCGGATAGACTTTCTGCAGCGCCTCGACCTGGAGAAAATGTCCGCTCATGCTGTCGCCTATTCCCTGTAAGTGACCAGCTTCTGCAGCCGGCCGAAGATCATGTCGAGCAGCATGCCCACCACGCCGATCATGGTGATGGCAAAGATCACGTTGGGCAGCGCCAGGTTGTTCCACTCGTTCCAGACGAAGTAGCCGATGCCGGTGCCGCCGACCAGCATCTCGGC
>NZ_JASJPC010000050.1:0-103873 GCF_031426875.1 Sulfuritalea sp. | reverse complement strand
TTGTCAGTCATGGCTTACAGCGATTCCACCTTCAATTTAACCGGACAGCAGTGAACTGCGGTATCTACGTAGGTCTAGCCGATAGCGCGTCATGTGCGGGGATTCCTGTCTGCCGAAACGCAAAAGAGGTCTGGCTTTTTGATGCAATCCAAGAAATCTGATCGGCCGGTGCCGAGTGTCTATCTGATCGACGACGACCCGGTAATCACCTTTCTTCTGGTTGATCTGGTCGAGTCAGTGAGCTTGCCGTACGCGGTGTTCAACGACGCGCCGAGCTTTCTGGAGCAGGATCTGTCCAACCTGGCCGGCTGCATCGTGACCGACGTGCGCATGCCTGGCATGAGCGGGCTTGAGTTGCAGGACGAACTGCGGCACCAGAGGATCGACCTGCCGATCATTTTCATATCGAGTTATGCCGAGGTGCCCTCGGTGGTACGCGCCATGCGCGGCGGCGCTCTGGACTTCTTTCAGAAGCCGTTTTCCACCCAGCGAGTTCTGGATCGCATTCAGGACGGCTTGCGCATCGACAAGGCGCGTGCCGAAATCCAGGCTCGCAGCCGGGAAATCGGCGAGCGCATGGCGCTCTTGACGCCGCGTGAACGCGAGGTTCTGGAAGGCGTCTTCGAGGGCAAACTGACCAAGACCATCGCCCATGAGCTGGGCATCAGCCAGCGTACCGCCGAAACCTATCGACACCTGATCATGCAGAAGCTGCAGGCCGGGTCGATCGCGGAACTGGTGCGCCTGACCATGGAGTTCATGCCCGGCAAGAGCTAGTACGCCGACATGTTGAAACCGATGGATGCAGGAGCGAGCTTGCTCGCGATAGCGGCTTATCGCGAGCAAGCTCGCTCCTACAGGGAATGCGCCTTTTCCCTGTTAACTGACTACTAGGTCCGCTGCTGCCGGATCCGGCAGCGCAGCTTGGCAGCCCGCCGCAGCTCACCCAGCCGGCGGCCCGCCACTGCAAATCGACGCCGGAGGTGGCGGTCCCGTCAGAGGGCCTGCGGCTCGCTGCGACAGGCTATTGCCTGCGGAACTCGCGCAGCGTCGCGGCGGCGGACTCGTAATCGAAAGTCTCGATCCGGGCTTGAAGCATTTGCGCCGTTTCGCCCAGGGCAACGGTAAGGAGTTCGGCTTCTTCCTTGGCCAGATAGCTGGCCGCCAGGTCGCCTTGTTCGAGAAGCGCTTCCAGACGATCGAGTACTTCGACCGAGCGATTCGGTGCCGCGACGGCATCCGAGTGGGTGAAGAAAGCGCTCTGCTCGCGGCGGATACCGTCGATGAACTGGGTCAGGTGCTCGGCGAGGGCTGCGCATGCTTGCCGCGTTTCCTCGGCCGTGGGATCGCGGTCCAGGGCGGTGAGGGCCGCCGTGGCTGCATCGGACACCGATACGGCACCGAGCATGCCTGTCGATCCGCGCAAGGCGTAGGCGATCGGTTCTATGGGCGAGAGGTCCCTGGCGGCGAGCAGGTTGCGGATCTGGTCGGCATGTTGGTTGTAGCCGTCGGCGAACAGGCTCAGCAGTCTTGCGTATTTGTTCACATTGCCACGCATCGTTGCCAGTCCGCGATCGATATCGAGTCCTGGAATTGCGGCAAGGCGCCGCCGTTGCGGATTGTCGCCACCAGGCGAGGTCGCGGCCTCAGTCGGCGGCGGCTTCACGTCGCTCACCGGGGCTGGGAGCCACTTGAGCAGCGTGCTGTAGAACTGCTGCGGATCTACCGGCTTGGCAATAAAGTCATTCATTCCAGCCTCCTTACAGGCGATTCGGTCTTCGTCAAAGGCATTTGCGGTCATGGCCACGATGGATATCTGCGCGCCGCCCGGCCTGCAGCGAATCTCGCGGCAGGCGTCGAGGCCATTCATTTGCGGCATCTGGATGTCCATCAGGATCAGGTCATAGGCGATGTTGGCGGCCTTGACCACCGCCTCAATGCCGGTTTTCGCGGTATCGGCGACCAGTCCGGCGGCATGGATCAGTTCGAGTGCCACATTGCGGTTGATTTCGTTGTCTTCCACCAGCAGCAGTCTCGCACCGCCGTGGTACCGCTGCAGTTCGGCTTCGACGCCGATATTCGACACTTCACCGATCGGCGCGGTCGGCACGATGCCATGGCCATGCTTGAGGCGAACCCTGAACCAGAAGGTGCTGCCGCGTCCGACTTCGCTTTCCACCCCCGCATCGCCGTCCATCATGCAGGCCAGTCGGCGGCTGATTGCCAGCCCCAGCCCGGTGCCGCCATAGTTGCGCGTGGTCGAGGTGTCGGCCTGAACGAAAGGCTGGAACAGACTGGGCAGATTTTCGGCGGGGATGCCGATGCCGGTATCTTCGACTTCGAAGCGGATTCCGACATCGTCGCCGTTGTCCTCCAGCAGAATCGCGCGCAGGGTGATGGTGCCGCGCTTGGTGAACTTGACCGCATTCCCGGCGTAATTGAGCAGCGCCTGGCGCAGCCGGGTCGGGTCGCCGCGCAACCAGTGCGGCACGCCCGCGCATTCCAGGCTGATCTGAATGTTCTTGACGCGGGCCTGCTCGGCGATCAGGGAGCGCGTGTGATCGAGAATCGCCGAAAGCGAAAAATCTGTCTGCTCCAGCGCCAGCTTGCCGGCCTCGATCTTCGACAGGTCGAGGATGTCGTTGGTGATCGACAGAAGATGTTCGGCCGCATCGGCGATCTTGGACAGCTTGTCCGCCTGCTCCGGCGTGGGCTGGGTGCGGCGCAGAATATAGGTCAGGCCGACGATCGCATTCATCGGCGTGCGTATTTCGTGGCTCATGTTGGCGAGGAAGGCGCTTTTCGCCACATTGGCCGCTTCGGCGCGTTCGCGCTGTTCCTCGAGTTGCACTGTTCGACTCGCCACCAGTTCTTCGAGGTGGTGGCGGTGCTGGTCCAGTTCGCGGCCGACACGGCGCTTTTCGGTGATGTCTTCCTTGACCGCAACATAGTGGGTGATGGCGCCGTCGGGTTGATGGATCGGCGTGACGATGGCGAATTCGACGTACTCGCTGCCATCCTTGCGGCGGTTGAAGAAGTCGCCTTTCCACGGCTTGCCCTGGCTCAGTTGCTGCCACATTGCGGCATGGGTTTCGGGCCGGGTCCGCCCCGACTGGAGCATCCGCGGGTTCTTGCCGATGACCTCGTCCAGGCTGTAGCCAGTGGTGCGGACGAAGGCGTCGTTGACATACTCGATCTGGGCCTTGACATTGGTAATGACGATGCTTTCCGGACTTTGCTCGACGGCTAGCGACAGCTTGACCAGCAGTTCGTCGCGCTGCTTGCGTTCGGTGACGTCCATCATGATGCCGCGCAACCAGCGCGGCGCGCCGTTCTCGGCGACCACCGTGACGATGTCGTGGAGCCAGACGATGCGCCCGTCGTGAGCGATGAAGCGGTATTCGAAGTCATGCGGTTCGAGCCGGGCGGTGCTGGCCGCGCAATACTCCGGCGCCCAGGCGCGGTCTTCGGGATGCATGTGTTCGACCCAGAAGCCGGGACGCGACCAGTCTTCGGCAGGGTAGCCCAGCAGGCGCTCGGCCTTCTTGCTGACGAAGCCGAACAGGAAGGTGGTGGCGTCGGCTTCCCAGACGATGCCGTCGGTGGTGTCGACCAGGTCGCGAAAGCGCTGTTCCGAGGCCTTCAACGACAGCTCAGCTTCTTTGCGACCGGTGATGTCGCGGATATAGGCGGTGAACAGGTAACTGCCCTCGTGCTGCATCGCCCCGACCGTCATCTCGACGGGAATCGCCTTGCCATCGGCGTGCAGGGCGGTCAGTTCCAGGCGCTTGCCGATGGCCTTGGCGTTGCCGGTTTCGATGAAACGGGCGAGGCTTTCGCGGTGTCGCTGGCGACTTTCGGGCGGCACGATGAGTTCGGCGAAGAAGCGGCCGACAGCGTACTCTGCGGGGTAGCCGAACAAGGCCTCGGCGTTCGGGTTCCAGACCACCACCTGACCTTCCTGATTGATGCAGATCACTGCGTCCAGGGCCGAATCGAGCAACAGTTGCGCGCGAGCGAGCGAGGCCTTGAGGGATGCTTCCGAAGCGCGCAAATCCAGTTCCATCTGTTTGCGCTCGGTGATGTCGCGCGAAATGCCGAAAATGCCGATGACCTTGCCTTCCGCATCGTGCAGCGGCCCGCGCGTGGCATGCAGCACCCTGACTCCGTTCGTCAGGGTGCGAGTTTCCTCGGTGGTGATGATGCGGTTTTCGTCCATCACCTGTTGTCCGATGGTATTCAGCATGGCTGCTTCCGCGGGCGGGAACAATTCACTGCTGTTGCGCCCCAGCACTTCCTGCGCAGTCTTGCCGATGCGGCGGCAGGCGGCGCGGTTGTACATCAGATAGCGGCCTTCCGCGTCCTTGACGTAAATGCAGTCGTTGGACCCGTCGACGATGGCGTCGAGGAGTTCCAGTGCGCGCAGTTTCTCGGCCTGCGCTTCGCGCTCATGCATCGCCCGCGCCAAGTTCTGGCGCTGTAGCAGCAGGACCGCCCCGATGAACAGCATGAACAGCCCGAGCAGGCCTGCCAGGGATATCCACAGACTGTCGTGCCAGGCTTCGCCGAAGAATTCGGCGCGATCGATCTTGGCAATCAGGAACCAGTCGGTACCGGCCACTGCGCGCGCCACGCCCATGACCGGCACGCCGCGATAATCCTCGCCGCCGAACACGCGACCCGGTACCGCATCGCCGCGCAGCGTTTGCGCAGCCAGCAGTCGTGGCGTGGCAAACGGGGCGTTGAAGCTTGTCGCGGAGGCCGACTGCTGCCGGATGTCGTTGAGGTAAAGCACGGTGTCGCCGACGCGCCGGAACAACAACATTTCGGCGCTGGTGCTGGGTACCGGCCAGGACTGCAGGATGGGAAAGACGTATTTGGCCGGGTCGGTGCGCAGGATGATGATCGGGCCTTTGGGTTCTGCCTGTGTCGGGATCGTGGCGACAAAGTCCAGTCGCAACAGCCCGCCGGCGTCGCGGTAGGGTGCCAGCGGGCCGGTCTGCCCCAGGGATGCTTGCTGCCGTGTGGCAGCAAGCAGGCGCTCGTCGATCGCGTCCGCCGCTGCCGATGAATTCCAGAGCGGCCGGCCATGCTCGTCGAGCAGGATCGCGCCGAGATAACCCTTGCGCGCGCGGAACTGATCGAGCTGTGCGATCAATTCCCTTTGGCTTGCCATGTCGCCGCGTTCGCGCCAGCGGCGGTAGTCCTCGGCAATGCTGTGGTTGGCGGCCAGGAACTCGGCGTCACCCTGTCGTTCCGCGAGCCAGTCGGCGATCTGTTGCGTCTTGACGCGCGCGATGGTCTCCATGCTTTCGGCATTGGCGACCCGGTGATGCTCGAAGCGGAAGTGGATGGCCGTGCCGGTGATAGCCAGGATTGTCCCGGCGGCCAGCGCCAGGTACAGGCGAGAGGAACGCCATACCGTCGGCAGCGAGCGAGGCCGGGCGAACTGGCGCCGCATCAGCAGATAGAGCAGCAGGGCCGTGACGGCGACGAAGGTCCAGCCCTTGAGGGTACCGGCGACCAGCTTGAGCCCCGGGTCCTGCAGCAGCGTGTCGACGAACTGGTCGGAAACCAGTATCCACAGGGCGCCGAATGTCGCATAGCCGAGCACCGCCGTCAGGATGGCGGTGTGGCTCAGGCTGCCCGGGACGTACGTGGGTTTCATGTCGCAGCGTCGCTGTGCTGGGCGGCGATGGCGGTGAATTCGACGAAGTGGGTCAGGAACACCTCGGCCACGTCGGGGTCGAACTGGCGGCCGAGTTCGGCGACGATGATTTCGCGAACCTGGCCGATCGGCATGGGTTCCTTGTAGACGCGCTTCGAGATCAGCGCATCGAAGACGTCGGCGATGGTCATCAGGCGTGCCGAAATCGGGATATCGTCGCCGCACAGTCCATCGGGGTAGCCGCTGCCATCCCAGCGTTCGTGGTGCCAGCGGGCGACTTCCTTGGCCAGGGCGAGGAACTCCACGGGCTTCGCGATGTCGTGCTCCGCCTGTTCGATGGCCTCGCTGCCGAGCAGCGAGTGGGTCTTCATGACCTCCCATTCCTCGGCGGTGAGCTTACCCGGCTTTTGCAGGATCGAGTCGGGAATCCCGACCTTGCCAATGTCATGGAGCGGCGCGGAGGCGGCCAGCATCTTGATATAGCTGTCGTCGAGCGTCTCGGCGAAGCGCGGATGATGCTGCAGCCGGGTCGCCAGCAGGCGCACGTAGCCCTGGGTGCGCAGGATGTGGTTGCCGGTTTCGGGGTCGCGGGTCTCGGCGAGGTGGGCCAGGGCGCGGATGCTGACGGCCTGGATCAGTTCGTTCTCTTCCATGCGCCGGGTGACTTCGGCTTCGAGCGCCGCATTCTGGTCGCGCAGCCAGTTGCCGGCGATGCGGGCCAGAAGCTGGCTGCGCACCCGGGCGAGGACGACATCGGGCTTGATCGGCTTGGTGATGTAGTCGGCGGCGCCGTGCTGGAAACCGCGCTCTTCGTCGCGCGCGTTGTCGAGCGCGGTGAGGAAGATGATTGGAATGTCGCAGGTGACAGGATCCTTGCGCAGCGCGGCGAGCACCTGGTAGCCATCCATCTCCGGCATCATCACATCAAGCAGGATCAGCGCCGGTTGCGGGTTCTGGGCGGCATAGCGCAGCGCGGCCCGGCCGGAAGTTGCGGCCTTGACCTGGTAACCGGCATCGTGCAGCAGGTCGCCGAGAACGCTCAGGTTGGCCGGAACGTCATCCACAATCAGCAGCAGCGAGCCCTTGACGGCATCGGCCGAGGGGCTCGGTTGGACCAACGGACTCTCAAATCTATCGTTCATCTCCGCACCCCGTTTCATGCCTGTGGCACCGGGCGTCGTGCCGTGTCGCCAGCGTCAACTCTCTGGCCGTCGATCTTGAAGAACTCCATCAGCGCCTGCAGTTGCGCGGCCTGGCCGCCCATTTCCTCGGCGGTGGCGGCAAGTTCCTCGGAGGCCGCGGCGTTCTGCTGCGTGGCCTGGTTCAATTGCCCCATGGCGCCGTTGATCTGGCCCACGCCCTGGCTCTGTTCCTGGCTCGCCGCGGCGATCTCCTGCACCAGGTCGGAGGTCTTCTTGATGCTGGGCACCATTTCGTCGAGCAGCCGGCCCGCCTGCTCGGCCAGCGTGACGCTGGAGCCGGCCAGTTGGCCGATCTCCTGCGCCGCGATCTGGCTGCGCTCGGCCAGCTTCCTGACTTCGGCGGCGACCACGGCAAAGCCCCTGCCGTGCTCGCCGGCGCGGGCCGCCTCGATCGCTGCGTTCAAGGCCAGCAGGTTGGTCTGATAGGCGATGTCGTCGATGATGCCGATCTTGGCGGCGATCGACTTCATCGCCGCGACCGTGTCCCTCACCGCCGTGCCGCCCTGGACGGCCTCGGCCGACGATTTGGCGGCCATCTTGTCGGTCTTTCCGGCACCTTCGCTATTCCGGTTGATCGAGGCCGCCATCACTTCGATGCTGGCACTGGTTTCCTCGACCGATGCCGCCTGCTCGGAGGATGACTGCGACAGCGACTGCGCCGTGGCCGAGACCTGGCCGGAAGCGCTCGACAGCGCATCGGCGGCGATTTCGATCTCGGCGATGGTGTCGGCGAGCCGGGTCTGCATTGCGGTAATCGCATATAACAGGCTGCCGGTGTTTTGGCGATCGCAGCGGATTTCTTCGGAAAGATCGCCATTGGCGATGCGATGCGTTACGGCTACCGCATAGTCGGGTTCGCTGCCGATGATGCGCTGCTGGAAGCGGCGTATGACGAGGCCGAGAATCGCCAGCAGGAACAAGCCCAGCGTTCCGGCAACCAGGATGTTTTGCCACAGGAAGCTTGCCCTCGCTGCATCGGCCTTGGCCAGCGAGATTTTCATGCTGATCACGCCGAGCGTGGCATTTTCCGGAGCGTCGTGGCATTCGAGGCAATTCTTGCCCAGATATTTCTTGACGTTCTTGGTGGGGCGTATCACATGCAGATAGGAGCCGTTTCCATCTGCGCGCACTTCGACCAGTTCCTGGCCGGATTTGATGACCTGGCTTTCCTGTTCGGTCGGCGTCAGGTCATTGCGCGGTTTGCCGATATTCTTGGAGCTTTCGACGCCTTCCAGGGCAAGTTCGCCCGGCACCACCCGTAGTTCGCGCACCGATGCCATTTGCTTGATCTGGTCGAGCAGCAGGTGCCGCTTGTCCATGGTTTCGGTAATCATCATGGCGGTGAGTCCGGCCAGGGTCGCGTCGTAAAGGCTGAGCGACAAATCTTCTGCCTGTTCGATGGCAGAAGCCCGGTTCTGTCGGCTGCCCCAGGTGATGGTGCCGCCCAGCAGCAGCGCCAGCATGAGGAACACCGTTGCCGTCAGGCGCAGCCAGAGCGGTATTTTGCGGAGGATATCGATCATGGTTTCATCATCGTAAAGTCAGTCCGTGCATAGCTTCATGCCACTCTGAAAATCTTCATCAGGTCTTGCAGCTGCGCGGCCTGGCCGCCCATTTCCTCGGCGGTGGCGGCGAGTTCCTCGGAGGCCGCGGCGTTCTGCTGCGTGGCCTGGTTCAATTGCCCCATGGCGCCGTTGATCTGGCCCACGCCCTGGCTCTGTTCCTGGCTCGCCGCGGCGATCTCCTGCACCAGGTCGGAGGTCTTCTTGATGCTGGGCACCATTTCGTCGAGCAGCCGGCCCGCCTGCTCGGCCAGCGTGACGCTGGAGCCGGCCAGTTGGCCGATCTCCTGCGCCGCGATCTGGCTGCGCTCGGCCAGCTTCCTGACTTCGGCGGCGACCACGGCAAAGCCCCTGCCGTGTTCGCCGGCGCGGGCCGCCTCGATCGCCGCGTTCAAGGCCAGCAAGTTGGTCTGATAGGCGATGTCGTCGATGATGCCGATCTTGCCGGCGATCGACTTCATCGCCGCGACCGTGTCCCTGACCGCCTTGCCGCCCTCGACGGCTTGCGCCGAGGCCTTGGCGGCGATGTTGTCGGTCGCCATGGCGTTCTCGGTGTTGTGGGTGATGGAGACGGTCATCTGTTCGATGCTGGCCGTGGTTTCCTCGACCGATGCGGCCTGCTCGGAGGATGACTGCGACAGCGACTGCGCCGTGGCCGAGACCTGGCCCACGGCGCTGGACAGCGAGCTGGCCGTATTCGCCACTTCGCCGATGGTCGCGGAAAGTTGGCGCGACGTCTTGCCCAGCGAACTCAGCAGTTCGCCAATTTCATCTTTCGCGCTGTCCGTCACCACGGCGGTCAGGTCGCCTTGCGCCAGACGCTGCGATATCGCCACGCCTTCCCGCAGGCGCCGCAGCATTCCCGTCAGCAGGCGCAAGAACAATGCGGCGAGGACGACCAGGACCAGGGCAAGGACGGACGAAACGACAATGCCGCGCAGGGCGATGCTGCCAAAGTGCCGGACCCGTGCCTGCAAGGCGGCGGCGAGCTTGTCCTCCAGCAGTTTCATGGCATCGATCTTGGCCGTGATGGTGTTGAACCAGAGCGGCGGATCGATCTCGAAATTGCCCAAGAAGGCTTGCTCGATCACGGTGCCGCGCATGCGCAAGGTCTCCTGGGAGGGCTTTGCCGCCAACAATGCGTCGAGCGCCTGGCTGTCGTCCGTGCCGGCGAGGCTGCGGAAAGTGGCGAGGAAGAGGTCCTGGGCCGTGACGAGGGTCTGCAGGCGCTGGAACAGGGCCACGCTCATCGGCTGGTTGGCGGTCAGCACGCCATTCACCGTGGCGCGCTCCCGTCCGGCCTGCTCTTTGGCGTTGATGAACATGGCGTAGGCGAACAACTGCTGACTGATCTCGGCATCGTCGGTGGCCTTGGTCGCCTGGCTGAGGACGCCGAGCAGCCGATCTATCGTCTGCGTATAGAAATTGAATGACTCGGGGCCACCGAATTGCAGGCCGCTGACCCGGCTGCGGGCGTCCGGCAGCTTGCCCAGAGCGGCGACTCCGCCATCCACGCTGCTGCGCAGCATGGCCGGTAGAGCGGCACCGCTGCCCGCTGCCAGCCACTTGACCAGTTCGTCCTGCCGGACATCCGTCAGGCCGCGCTGCTGCTTCAGTTCGTCGGCAAACTTCGCGCCCTTGCTGCCGATGAATCCCGCCGACAGTCCGCGCTCTTTCTGCAGTTCATGCACCAGATTGCTGACGGCGACCACGCTGTGGCCGACGGCGTCGATATCGCTGGCCTGGGCGATTCTGCGCCAGTCAGCGAAAAAGTTGGCGCCGGTTTGGAAGAGAGTTGCGGCAAGCAGCAGGCAGAACAGCGCAATCAGCCGGACGCGAAGCGTGGTCAATGATTTTGGCATGGCCTTGTCGGCTCGGTTCCCGTTGTGGCGCTCGTCCGCATGCTCAGGGAACTTCGTTCGCCGCGGGGCTTTCGTGCGTGCCTGCCAGCGCGGCGATTTCATCGACGGAAAGCACTTTCTGGATGTCGAGGATGATCACGAACTTGCCGGCGACCTTGCCCATGCCGGCGATGAAGTCGGCGCGAATCCTGGCGCCGAAGGAAGGCGGCGGCTCGATTTCGCTGCCGGGGATTTCCAGCACCTCGGACACCGCATCGACCACCACGCCGATATCGTGGCGTTCCTCGTCGTGACTCAGTTCGACGATCACGATGCAGGTGCGGCGCGAAGTCTCGGTCTGCCTGCCGCCGAAGCGCGCAGCCAGGTCGATGACCGGCACCACGGCGCCGCGCAGATTGATCACGCCGCGGATGAAGGCCGGCATCATCGGGATTTCGGTGAGATTGCCGTACTCGATGATCTCCTTGACGTTGAGTATGCCCACCGCGTACATCTCGCCCGAGAGCAGGAAGGTCAGATATTGATTGGCCTCGCCGGCCGCGGCCAGATGCTGGGCGGCGACCAGGGCCTGTTGGCTGGTGTGCTGCGTGGAAACCGGATTTGCCATGTTGTTCTCCCGGCTCAGAAGCGTTCGAAGTCGCCGTCGACCGCGGCGGCCAGAGGACGCGCGCCACTCAACTTGGGCGCCCGGCTGCGCAGCGCCGGGGTCGGCTGCGCGCGCTGCGCCGTGTCGCCAGCGCCAACTTTCGTGTCGAAATTGCGGCCGCCACCCAGCGGCTCGATTTTGAAGAACTCCATCAGCGCCTGCAGTTGCGCGGCCTGGCCGCCCATCTCCTCGGCGGTGGCGGCGAGTTCTTCGGAGGCCGAAGCGTTCTGCTGCGTGGCCTGGTTCAATTGCCCCATGGCGCCGTTGATCTGGCTCACGCCCTGGCTCTGTTCCTGGCTCGCTGCGGCGATCTCCTGTACCAGGTCGGACGTCTTCTTGATGCTGGGCACCATTTCGTCGAGCAGCTTGCCGGCCTGTTCGGCCATCTTGACGGAGGACCCGGCCAGTTGCCCGATTTCCTGCGCCGCGACCTGGCTGCGTTCGGCCAGCTTCCTGACTTCGGCGGCGACCACCGCGAAGCCCTTGCCGTGTTCGCCCGCCCTTGCGGCTTCAATGGCGGCGTTCAGTGCGAGGAGGTTGGTCTGGTAGGCGATGTCGTCGATGATGCCGATCTTGCCGGCGATCGACTTCATGGCTTCGACCGTGTCCTTGACCGCGGTGCCGCCCTGGACAGCTTCGGCCGAGGACTTGGTGGCCATGTTGTCGGTGACCCTGGCGTTCTCGGTGTTCTGGGTGATGGAGGCGGTCATCTGTTCGATTGAGGCCGTGGTTTCTTCGACCGAAGCCGCCTGTTCGGAAGAGGACTGCGACAGCGACTGCGCCGTGGCCGAGACCTGGCCGGCGGCGTTGTTGAGGGCATCGGAGGCGGTGTTCACGTCGCGGATGATGCTCGAGAGCTTGGCGACCATGCCACTGATGGCGGCCAACATGCTGGTGGTGTCGCCCGTCTTGGCGGCGATCTGCACGGCCAGATTGCCTTCCGCCACTTGCTGGACGATGTGTGCGGCATAGGCTGGCTCGCCGCCGAGCTGCTTGAGAATGTTGCGCGTGATCAAAAAGGCGATAGCGATACCCATCAGGATGGAGGCGATGGCCAGGATGAGCATCAGGTTGCGCGCCTGCTGGTATTGTTCCGCCGCCGCTTTGTTCGCGGCATCCATCAGTTCGACCTGAAACGTCACCAGGTTGCGCAAGCTCTCCTGGTATTTACCCAATATCGGACGCAGTTCGTTCTGCAGGAAAGCCTTTGATTCAGCGTCTTTGCCGTTTTCTTCTATGAGCTTGATCAACTGATCCTGCCCGGCGATATATTTGGCGCGGGCTTCGAGAATGGCCTTGAACAACTCTTTCCCCTTGGGCAGGGTCAGCACTTTCTCCAGCTTTTCGATATTTCCGGCGATGCGCTTCCTCGCTTCGTACACTCTTTCCTTCTGCTTTTCCCGGTCTTCCTTGCTGCTGGTGAGCATCATGTTGCGCAAGCCAATTGCGATTTCGCTCGAGTTTGCGACAATTTCATTGCTCATCTGGGTCTTGGGCACCTTATCTTTGGTTATGTCCTCGACGGAATCGTTGATCGATGCCATGCGGGTGATGCCGAGGAAGGCGATCACGGACAGCAGAATCAGGACGAGACCGAAGCCCAACCCCAAGCGCATACCAATTTTCATATTTTTGAACATGCTGTTGTCTCCGTGGTGAAAATGGAAAGGGAAATGCGGAAAGAAGAGTGGAAGGAATGGGTCATGCTTAATGCGCCTCAAGCCGGCGAGTACCGGTGCTGCCGCGCGCCAACTGTTCCTCGCTACGCGCGCTGCGGCTGACCAGCGCCTGCACGTCGAGGATCAGGGCGACCTCGCCGCTGCCGAGGATGGTGGAGCCGCCGATGCCGCGCATGTTGCGGAACAGGGTGCCCAGCGGCTTGATCACGGTCTGGAACTCGCCGAGCAACTGGTCGACCACGATGCCGGCCTTTTGTCCGGCGTACTGCACCACCACCACGTTCTCGCGCGACGGCGGCTGGCCGGGCACTTCGAAAAGTTCGCGCAGCCGCACGAAGGGCAGGACTTCGCCGCGCAGGTTCAGATAGTTGCGGTCGCCACCGGCGTCGCCCAGCTCGATGCATTCCACCACCATATCGAGCGGGATAACGTAGGAGGCGCGGCCGACACCGACCAGGAAGCCGTCGATGATGGCCAGCGTCAACGGCAGGCGGATGATGAAGCGCGAGCCGGCGCCGGGCTCGGTCCGGACGTCGACGCTGCCGCGCAGTGCCGTGATGTTTTTGCGCACCACGTCCATGCCGACGCCGCGTCCGGACAGATTGCTGACCTTGTCTACGGTGGAGAAGCCCGGTTCGAAGATCAGGTTGATCACTTCCTGGTCGGACAGGGTCTCGTTGGCTTGGAGCAGGCCGCGTTCGACAGCCTTGGCCTGGATCCGCTGCTTGTCGAGACCGCCGCCGTCGTCGCCCACCTCGATCACGATGCTGCCGGAGTCATGGAAGGCGTTCAGCTCGACGCGACCCCGGACAGGCTTGCCGGCGGCGGCACGCGCGGCGGCGGACTCGATGCCGTGGTCCATGGCATTCCTGACCAGATGCATCAGCGGATCGCCGATCTTCTCGACCACCGACTTGTCCAGCTCGGTTTCAGCACCGTTGATCACCAGGTCGATGTCCTTGCCCAGTTCCTTCGAAACGTCGCGGGCGACGCGGTGGAAGCGGTTGAAGGTCTCGCCGATCTGCACCATGCGCAATTGCAGGGCGGAATCGCGGATGCTCTCGACCAGACGGCTGAGCACCGAAGTCGCCTCGACCAGCGTGCCTTCGCCGCTCTTCTTGGCCAGCAGATTGGCTGACGCGCCGGCGATTACCAGTTCCCCGACCAGGTCGATCAGTTGATCGAGCTTGTCGGCATGCACGCGGATCAGGCTGGATTCGGCGGCCTTCTTTTCGGAGACGACCTTCTGCTTGGCGGCGGCGGCTTCGACCAGTTCGGGCTGAACGCTGTTGCGCTCGACCAGGATATTGCCCAGCGGCGGCGGTGCCGCCGTGGCGCCAGCGTCAACTCCTGCCGCCTGTTGCTGGTGCAGGCCGCTGTCGAGTTCTTCGCGGGTCAGCGCACCGCTCTTGACCAGGATTTCGCCCAGCCGCATGGTTTCCTCGGGCAGGGCCTCGATCAGCGCAATGAATTCGTCGAGCTTGCTGTTGGGCGGCAGGATGAAGAGTTCGCAGTCGTCGCGGCAGAATTCGAATACGCGCTCGATGGCCTCCTTGCTGGCATGGCTGCGAAAGCTGATTTCGAAGCCCAGATAGCAGGCCTCCGGGTCCATGCTGTCGGCGTCGGGCATGGCGTCGCAGAGTGTGGTGATGTGGGCGATCTCGCCGAGGTTCAGCAGGTAGCGCAGGAAGGCCAGCGGGTCCATGCCGTTGCGCAGCACGCCCCGGCCGAAGCGGATCGAGATGTGCCAGCAGTCGTTGGTGGCGCTGTCGCGGTCGCTGCGCTGCAGTTCCGCCTCATCGCCGTCGTCCGCCGTCAGTGCGCCGCCGCGCGCCGCAGGGGCATTGCCGCCCATGAAAGGCCGCAATTGATCGGTAATGGCCGCGCCAGCCGTGTCGAGGTCGGCATCGGGTCCGAGTTGCCCCGACTGGACTGCGTCGAGCAGGGCGCTGATGTGGTCGCAGCCCAGCAGCAGGGCGGAAATCATCTCGCTGCTGACCGCGATCTCGCCGTTGCGCAGGCGGTCGAGCACGTTTTCGAGGACGTGGGTGAATTGCTCGATGGACGCTATCTCCACCACGCCGGCGCCGCCCTTGATGGTGTGGGCGGCGCGAAATACGGCATTGATGGTTTCGGCATCGCGGTCGCCGCGTTCCAGCTGCAGCAGTCCGGCCTCCATGGCGTCGAGCTGTTCGCGCGCCTCGATCGAAAAAACGCTGAGTATTTCGTCCATTGCCGCTTCCGATCAGGATTGTTCGCCGGCCGGGATGACCAGCGGGTCGCCAAAATAGGCCACCATGTTGAAAAACTCGATGACTTCGCGTACCGCCGGGCTGTGGCCGACGATGCGCAAGACATGGCCCAGCTCCTGGCTTTCGCGCTTGGCCAGCGTCAGCAACTGAAAGCCGGCGCTATCCATGACCCCGACGTGCGAGAGATCGAGCTCGAATACGGTGGCGCCACGTATGCCTTCGATCAGGTGGCGCTTGATTTCGGCGGCATCGTAGATGCTCAGTTCGCCCTCGATGGTGAGGCGCGTGGCGCCGTCCGCGGTGGTCTGGGTGATGAATTCCATTCCGGGTTTCCTGTTAGAACAGTTCTATTTTCGGGCCGGTAGCGACATGCGCCGCACCGCTTTGGGTTGCGCTGTGGTGCGTATTGCGCTGCGAATCCATGACATAGCTGCTGTAGATCTGGTCGAGGTGTACCGACAGCGGCGGCATCTGAAAACCGGGGTCTTCAGACTGCTCGAGCCGGCTGGCGAGGAGTTTCGTGTGCATGTCGAGGCGATTCAGGGCATCGACCACCTGCTCGATCTGCTGCCGCGTGACGTCCTGAAACTGCACACTGGCCAGCGCCGACATGAACATGTCGGCCAGTTGGCGGCTGCTGTCGGTAATGCTGGCCATGACCGCGGTTTCGTGTTCGGTCACTTCCTTGTAGCTCTTGCCCAGATCGTCGAGCTGGAGGGCGAAGCTCTCGAGGGCTTCGCGTTCCGAGGCGGCGCTGTCCTCGGAAAGCTTGCCTTCGAACTGCGCCTCGATCGAGTTGGCGACGGTCTGGATGCCGCTGCTGATCTTGCTGACGGCCTTGTCGGTCTCGCCGGAAAGCTTGCGCACCTCATCGGCGACCACGGCGAAGCCGCGGCCGGCCTCGCCGGCGCGGGCGGCTTCGATCGCGGCGTTCAGGGCCAGCAGGTTGGTTTGTCCCGAGATATGCTTGATCAGGTCGACCAGGGTGCCCAGCGAACGCGCTTCCTTTACCACGTGATTGATGCGTTCCCTATCCTCGATCGCCGTCGCGACGCGTTGCCGGGTATAGTTCTCCAGGGTGGCTATCAGTTCCCGGTTGCGGGCGATCCGCTGTTCCGATGCGGTCAGGAGCTTGTTCGATTCCATGGTGCTGGATTCGACGACGCCGGCCAGACGGGTGATGACTTCGTCGATGTTCTGCAGACGTCCGGCGATATCGAAGGCCGCCTTTTCGGTCTCGTCGACCACGCCATGCAACTGACCACGCACCACGTTGTTGAAGCCCTCGACGCTGCGCAGCTCACCGGCCACCTGTTCGGCAGCGGTCACCAGGGTACCGCTGCGGGCGCTCGCTGTCTCATTCGCCTTGCCCATGCCGAAGCACCAATCGCGGTAGACGGCGAGCGCGACCATGCGCTGGCAGGCAAAGGCGAGCATGATTGCCACCAATGTTCCGATCGCATCGCCGAGAGGAGGCGACACGCCCAGCATGGGCAGAAATTCGTTGTGAAATATGCCATGGAAGAAATAGACGGCCGCCATCGAAGCCAGCCCAACGGCAATGGCGGTGTACAGGATTCGGCGCAACAGGAGTTCGAAGTCCATCAGCGGATCACTAGTTTGATGGTGCCGAGCAGTTCGTCGGCGGTAGCCGGCTTGACCAGCCAGCCCGAGGCGCCGGCGGCCTTCGCCTCGAGCCGCTTCGACTGCTGCGATTCGGTGGTGAGGAACAGGATCGGCATGAACTTGTAGCGCGGCAGGGTGCGCACCTGCTTGATGAACTCGATGCCGTTCATGCCCGGCATGTTGAGGTCGGTGATCAGCAGATCGATCTTCAGCCCGCTCTGGAACTTGCTCAGCCCTTCGGCCGCGTTGCTGGCCTTCTCCACCGCATAGCCGGCCTTGGTGAGGATGTTCGAGATCGACAACAGGATCGTCGCCGAGTCGTCCACCAGCATGATTGTGCTCATAATGCCCGTCCCCGTATTAAGCCCGCAAACTCCAGCATGCCACCGGGAAAGGCGGCCGAAGGTTCGCGCACCGGCGGATGGGGATAATCTCAAACGACCCGTGTTTTGTTTATCCGTGAATTACGCGGCAAACTGCGGTATCTACGTAGCGGCGCGCGGGAGCGCTTGATCAGCCTGGTTTCGGGTCTTGTGCCTGCCGCGTCGCGGTGAGCCTGTCTAGGACGGGCGCCTAACGCCGGACGGCGGTTTGCCGTTATGATTGCGCATCAACGCTGCGGCTGGACAATTCGAAGTTCGGCCTGTCAATTCCGGATCAACCAATATGCTACTGATAATCGGCTACGTCATCATTCTGGCGGCTTCGGTCGGCACCTATGCCGTGCATGGCAGCCTGGCGGCACTCTGGATGCCGATGGAGTATTTGGCGATTTTCGGCCTGGCCATGGGGGGGTTCATTGCCGGCAACGGCATCAAGGCCATCAAGGCAACCCTGGCGGCCTTGCCGAAGCTGTTCATCGGTTCGCGCCTCAACAAGGCGCTGTACATGGACCTGCTGGCGATGCTGTTCGAGATCCTGTCCAAGGTGCGCAAGGAAGGCCTGATGTCGATCGAGAACGACATCGAGTACCCGGAGAACAGCGCCATTTTTGCGAAATACCCAACGATCATGCATGACCATCATGTCGTGGAGTTCGTCTGCGATTACCTGCGCATGATGGTGGGCGGCAATCTCAATGCGTTCGAGATCGAGAACCTGATGGACATCGAGATCGAGACCCATCACCAGGAGGCTCACGTGCCGGTGCATGCGATGTCGAAGCTGGCCGACGCCACGCCGGCATTCGGCATCATCGTCGCGGTGATGGGCGTGGTGAATGTGATGGGTTCGGTCGGCGCGCCGCCCGCGGTGCTCGGCAAGATGATCGGCGGCGCGTTGGTCGGCACCTTCCTCGGTATCCTGCTGGCCTACGGCTTCGTGGCGCCGATCGCCGGACAACTGGGACAGAAGGTGGAAGAGGAAGGCAAGATCTTTCAGGTCATCAAGACCGTGCTGTTGGCCAGCATGAATGGCTATGCGCCGCAGGTGGCCGTCGAATTCGGCCGCAAGGTACTGTATTCGGACGATCGTCCGCGGTTCATAGAGTTGGAGGAAGACCTGAAAGCGCGCAAGGGAAGGTGAATAACGCGCCCTATCCTGTCCAGGCTGCCGCAGTGAGCGCCGCCCGCCCGGCCGCCCCCCAAGGACGGCGCAGTCACCGCATGGAGCCGCGCAGCGGCGAACCACTGTCACCCCCTGCCCTGGGGCGAAGGCAGGGTTTCGCGGAGCACTGCTACGCGCTGCCGCAGCCGGCCGGCTATGCAGAGCCGGCCGTGGGATCGGGGCAGGGGGGAAGGTAGTCCAGTGAGCGACGATACCCAGCAACCGATAGTAGTCAAGAGAATCAAGAAAGGCGGCGCCGAGGGCCACGGTGGCGCCTGGAAGATCGCTTACGCCGATTTCGTCACGGCGATGATGGCCTTCTTCATGCTCATGTGGCTCCTGGGTTCGACCACGCAGGGCGACCTGCTGGGCATTGCCAATTTTTTCCAGAATCCGCTCAAGGTCTCCATGGCCGGCGGATCGGGCTCGGGCGATTCGTCGTCGGTGATCAAGGGGGGCGGCAAGGACCTGACGGCATCGCACGGTCAGGTCAAGGCGGGGGATATCGAGGCGCCGAAGAAGATCATCAATCTGCAGAAACTGAAGGCCGAGTTCGAAAAGGCCGAACAGGCCAAGCTTGCCGGGCTCAAGGGCGACCTGGAAACCCTGATCGACGCCAATCCGACCCTCAGACAGTTCAAGAATCAGTTGCTGCTCGACTTGACCAGCGAAGGATTGCGCATCCAGATCGTCGATGAGAAGAACAGGCCGATGTTCGATCTGGCCAGTTCGGAAGTGAAACCCTATACCCGGGTGATCCTGCGCGAAATCGGCAAGACCCTCAATAAGGTCGAGAACCACATCAGCCTTTCCGGCCACACCGATGCCACGCCTTTCGCCGGCGGCGCGCGCGATTTCAGCAACTGGGAGCTGTCGACCAATCGTGCCAACGCTTCGCGCCGCGAACTGATCGCGGGAGGAATGCTCGATACGAAGGTCATGCGCGTCGTCGGTCTGGCGTCGACGGTACTGTTCGACAAGCAGGATTCCTACAATCCGATCAATCGCCGCATCAGCATCGTGATCATGAACAAGCGTACCGAGGATGCGATTCTGGCCGACGGCAAGGTGGTCGAAGTCGAGAACGCAGAGGGGCTCGAAGACGGTGTGCTGGGTTCCCGGGCGGCAGCGCCGGCGGCGCATTGATTGGCGCGCGGCGCATGTATCCGCCCCTCTCGCCTCGGTACAGGCCGGGCAGGTGCTACTCCTTATCGGTATATGACGTTCGCAGCGAAACATCAGGTCGCGGACTGTCGTCGCGCAAGACCTGCTATTCATGACCGGTATGCCCATTTCCGTCAAGCGGATCGACCGCGTCCCACCAGTAAATTGGATACATGTGCATGATTGATCCCCTCCATGGCAACGATCGCCGCAAAGATCCGCATTTGCGGACAGTATTCGTCGAAGCCTACGAAGTGCTTCGGCCATTCTTTGACCAAGCCAATACCTGGGGTGGACAGACCCATGAGCACCTGGCCTATCGTGCGCTGCACGAACAGTTGCCCACACTGACGCCCCATGATGCGTTCGTGCTGGTGAGCGCGGCGAAGCGCGTCTTTCATTCCGGCGAACATCCGGCGAAACCTTAGACGGTGCCGCCACAATGGTGGTACGGCGGCGCCGGCAGATATCCCGCACGAATTCGTGCGCAATTCAGAGCTCCGGCGAGAGCCTTTTGTTAGTATTGCGCCATGTCGGCCTATCGCCTATCGTCTCGTACTGGAATCCCTTCCCCGATCGCAGCCTTGCCTCGTGTCCGCAGGGTGAATACCGGACCGGGGCCGGAGCCGGAGCGGCCAAGCCCTGCGGGCGCAAGTCGAACCCTTGCGACCGGGTCCTGGCTGAAACGGGGCGTGCGAAAACGCCAGGGGGTGTTTGGTCATGATTGATCTCGCTGCCCTGGACTTGCGGTCCTATATTCTTGTTGCACTCATTCTGGTCGCGGTCTATCTGGCCTATTCCATGCTGCCGTTGTTGCGCTTGGGCAGAAGGCAGCGCAGGTCGGCTGAAACGCGGACCGATACCGCATACTTCGGTCTTGCCGACGAGCCGGTCAGGCCCGCGGCGGACCCGCTGGCGACACGGCTGGAGCCGGCCTTCGGTCCAGCGCTAGCCCATGCGCAAGTCTTTGGGGAGGGTTTGCCCGGCGCCTCATCGGCAATATTTGCGCAGGAACTTGCCCAGTCGAATGTCGAACTCGAGCTCAAGCGCCTGCGGCGAGAGGTGGAGCAGCTGCGCGCAGAGATGAACGAAATGGCCGAGGAATTGAGGCAATTGAAATCCACGCGAAATATTTCGCCGCTCTATCGCGAAGCCATGACGCTGGCGCAGCACGGCGAGCCTGCCGAGGGGATTGCCGCACAGTGCGGAATCTCGCTCGGCGAGGCGGAACTGGTGGCGGCGCTGGCCCGTAGCAAGCGCGAAGGCGGGTTTGACGACATGGATGACGACCGCGGCAAAGAGACCGGGCGTTGAATTGGAAAAGGGCACCATGGAAGATGTGACGACAGACGACGAGGCACTGAAGAAGCGCCTGCTCAAGCGGATCGCGCTGGCGGCCGTCATTCTGGCCTGCTTGGCGGCGACGCTCGTGGTATTCGACAGCATCAATGCGCCGCCGCCGGCGCCGGAGAAACTGCCGCCACGGTCGGCACCGGCGGCAGCAGCCACGCCTGCACCTGCCGAGGTGCCACCGGTGGTGAAGCTGGAGGACGCGGTGCCGGAGCGTAGCGCCGCAGCGGCGTCGCTGCCGCTCGACCCCTTACCGGATGAAAAGCCCCTGACCAAGCCGGCGACAGGGCAGTTGGCGACGCTGCGTCCGTCCGCATCGGGCGCGCTCCCGCCCTATCGCCCGCAGGCTGCTGCCGAATCGGTGCGTATACCATCGTCATCGCCAGGGGCTGCGGCGATGCGCGGGCCGCAGCCGGCGACGCACGCGAACTCCATGTCGGCCGTGCGCCCATTCGGTTTGCAGCTCGGCGTATTCAGCAATCTCGACAATGCCGAAGAATTGCGCGCCAGACTCGAAAAACATGGCATTCCCGCGACCATCGAGGCGCGGGTGCGCGCCGGCCCATTCGCCACGCGGGCCGAGGCCAATGCCGCCCGCGCCAAGCTGCAGGAACTCGGAATCAAGGACAGCCTGCTGATTGCCGTGAAGGATCGCAAGGCGCCTTGAGCAACGCTCGTACGCACGCGGAGATCATCAGCTTTCCGCGGCGCCTGTTGCGCTTTGGCCGCAGCCAATGGCAGGGAGGCAAAGCGCTCAGGCCGGGTCTGCCGCATGGGGATCCGCGGGCGGTGCCGCCAGCTTCATCAATGCTTCTGCCGTCGTTTCGTCCACGTCGAGCCGGCGCACCAGGGTTTCGTGGTTGATGTGCAGCAGTTCGCGGATGGCCTTGAAGTCGTCGGGCAGCGCCGCGTCGGTCCAGCCGTTATCGGAATGGCGGGCAAGATCGACCGCCAGCTTGACGTTGCGCACGCGCGGATGTTGCGCCTGTCGATCATCGAGCAACTGCGCCAGCAGGGCGGGCAGGCGCCACGACTCGGTCAGCGCGAGTTTGATGCGATAGAGCGGCACGCCGTAGATTTCTTCCTGGATCGCCGCCGAGCGCTTGCGAGGGTTCGCGCGTTGCGCCGCGCGGACTTCCAATGCCATTTTCGGCGCGAAGAGCCACATCATCAGTTCGGCGACGTCGTGCAGCAAGGTGGCGAGCGTGATTTCGTCGACATCCATGTCGCGGCGCAGGATCGCCCACTCATGTGCCCAGTGGGCAGCCCGCCGTGCGCGGCGGATGGTATTGAGCAAACCGAGCAAGGCCTGCGGGTAGTCTTTCAGGCGATCCTCGACGATGGGAAGGTTCTGGAAGTGCCTAAAGAACGGGGTGATGCCGATCATCATGATCGCACGCTCTATCGTGGTGATGTCGGTCGTCTGCCTCTCCCGCCGATGCGTCTCTATGTACTCGAGTACGCGCAAGGTCAGCAGCGGATCGAGGAGAATCACGCGCGCCAGCACGCGTCCGTTGGTGTCGTCCTCGTGCTCGCGCAGCCGCTCGATTTCGTTCACCGAATGCCTTAGTACCGGCAGTTCCGCCCGAGCGAAAAATGCCAGCCAGTCATCCACTTCGGATAGCCGCTGTGGGTTCATCTGGATGCTCGTATGTTCATTCACCAATGTTAGTCGGCCAATTTAGCAGTGTCGCGTGGTATTTCGAATCTTGCAGGAAATAGTACCTGCTATCAGTGACAGAAAGCGACAAATCGTTGTCGGCCGAACTCGACGAGCAAAATGGGGTGCCGTGTCGTGTTCCATCGATCTAAAACGATGCATGCGCGATTTCAGGCACGCCTCATGCAAGCATTGCTTCATATGCCGGAAGGAGTCGAAATTGATTATTCAAGAGCGCGACCCGCGTACAAGAATTGCCGTTTGTCGGCAATTCTTGCCGATCCAGGTCGGTGCAGATGGGCTGGGCGAGTGGAATCCCTGGATGGATGATAGGTTTAACGGCATGGCGTCAGCCAAGCATTGCGAAGGACCGGAACATGTCTGAATCTTCCCGGATTCCACCGATATATGTGACGCAACCGCTATTGCCTCCCTTGGAGGAATTCATCCCCTATCTTCAGCAGATATGGGACAGCAAATGTCTCACCAACAACGGTCCCTTTCATCAGCAGCTCGAACAGACTTTGTGCGACTATTTGAATGTTGAGCACGTTGCCCTGCTCACCAGCGGAACCGTGGCCCTGATTACGGCTCTTCAGACTTTACGCATCACTGGTGAGGTGATTACAACACCTTACTCATTTGTCGCGACCGGTCACTCCCTGTTATGGAACGGAATCAGGCCGGTATTTGTGGACATCGATCCGAAGACATTCAACATCGACCCAAGCAAGATCGAAGCGGCAATTACGTCGCAGACGACAGCGATCATGCCTGTTCATTGCTATGGACATCCCTGCGATGTTGCCCGCATCGAAGCGATCGCAGACAACTACGGATTGAAGGTGATCTACGATGCAGCGCATGCATTTGGTGTAAGACTGGATGGCAAAAGCATACTTCGGCATGGGGACCTGTCGGTTCTGAGTTTCCATGCCACCAAGGTCTTCAATACATTCGAAGGCGGCGCGATCGTTTGCCACGACGCAAAAACCAAGAAACGCATCGATGACCTCAAGAACTTCGGCTTTGCCGATGAAATTACGGTCGTGGCCTCAGGCATCAACGGCAAGATGAATGAAGTGCAGGCGGCGTTTGGACTCCTGCAATTGAAGCACGTGGACGATGCGATCGCGCGACGTGGTGCATTGGATGGCCTTTATCGGCAGGAAATGGCTTCCGTCCATGGCATCCTGTGCCCACTTCCTTCGCCGGGCGTAAGCTGGAATTATCCGTACTTTCCGATCCTGGTGGAAGATGACTTCCCTGTCAGCAGGGATGCCCTTTACCAAAACCTAAGAACTGCGGGTGTCTATGCGCGCCGCTACTTTTTTCCTCTGATCAGCGAATTTCCAATGTATCGCGGACTGCCCGGCGCAAATCCTTCCGCATTGCCAGTTGCCACCGACGTCTCGCGGCGGGTGCTGTGCCTGCCTCTTTATCCAGCCCTCGAGCACGAGCAGGTGCGCCGAATCGTTGACTTGATCCGGGGATGTACGACATAACATGGATTCCGACGCCATCTATCAGACGGATCTGGGAAAGGCATTTCGCGCCGTGGCTGCGCAGCGCGGCGATGCGGCGGCGCTTCGATTGCCCGACGGCACTGTCTGTTCCTATGCCCGGTTGCTAGAACTTAGTGAGGGCATCGCCCGCCGGCTTATTTCCATGGGAGTCCGTCGCGGGGATGTGATTGGAATCTTTCACTCCAAGCAGGCTGATGGCTATGCAGCCATGTTGGCGTGCCTAAGCATCGGGGCACCGTATGTCAATTTCGACGAAGACAATCCGCCCGAGAGGCTTGGCAGAATCCTGGCATCTTGCAATCCGGTCCTGGTGCTAGTCGATGGTCCTGTTTCATCTCCCGCTCTTCAGACATGCAAATGCCATGGGATCGAAGTTCGGACGCTTTCACCCCTATGGGGGTGCAACCACACCAATAGTTCCGCTGCGATTCCTTCCGATCAAGTCATTGGGTCCGACATTGGCTACCTGATGTTTACCTCAGGATCAACCGGGATCCCCAAGGGCGTAGCCATCAGTCACGCGCAAGTAATCAACTTCGTCGCCTGGGCCAGATCGGAGTTCTCGATCACCAGTGATGACGTGATTTCCAATGTCAATCCGATGTACTTTGACAACTCGGTGTTTGACTTTTATGCGGCGCTGTTCAACGGAGCCACGCTTGCAGCCATTCCACGTTCTTCCCTGCGCGATGCCCGTTTCCTTGTGCAACAGGTGCGTCAGATGGGTTGCACGATTTGGTTCTCGGTCCCTTCCTTGCTGATCTATCTTATTACTACGCGTAGTCTAGCGAAGGATGCATGGCCAGCGGTGCGAGCCCTTGTTTTTGGTGGAGAAGGTTATCCAAAGCCTGAACTCAGAAAACTGTTTGACATATTCGGTGATCGTGCGCGACTGGTCAATGTCTATGGCCCCACCGAATGTACCTGCATATGTTCAGCGTACGACATCTGCGACCGGGACTTCAGCGACCTGAAGGGCTATCCGCCGATTGGCAGGCTGGCAGCGAATTTTCGCGGGCTTCTTCTCGCCGGAAACACCCCGGTCGCCTTGGGGGAAGTTGGTGAGCTCTGTCTGCTGGGCCCGAATGTTGGTCTCGGCTATTTCAATGATCCGCAGCGCACCGTACAATCATTTGTGCCCAATCCCTGCTGCGTCACCCACCGCGAATCTATGTATCGAACCGGGGATCTCATGCGTTTCGATCCGGAGGATATGCTTTTATATTTTGTGGGTCGGGTCGACAATCAGATAAAGCACTTGGGCTACCGCATCGAGCTCGAGGAAATTGAGGCGGCACTGGCTCTGATTCCCGGCGTTTCTCAATGTGCAGTCATCTACAAACGCGTACGATCCCAGTTTGGCAATCTCTTTGCCTACGTCGCAAGTTCGTCATCCACCCTTGATGCTGATAGCCTGCTGGAAAGTTTACGTACGCAACTTCCTCCATATATGATTCCCACCTACCTTGAAATCCGGACCGAGCTTCCTAAGAATCCCAACGGGAAAATCGACCGTCAGAGGCTCGCAGATGATGTCTGAAATCCAATACGCAAAATCCCTGCTGGCCGACGCACTGCGTCTGGACCCTGGACGAATTCCCGATGATGCAGCCATGAAGACCCTCAGGCAATGGGATTCATTGGCGCATATGGAGCTGATTGCCCTTACTGAAGAGGGCCTCGCCGTGACGCTTACGATGGATGACATTGTGCGCATGACCAGTCTTCATGGCTTGGTAGCAGTGCTGGCAGACCATCGAAAGACAGTCGCATGAATCTCGCAGGTGCGCTGGTTTTGGTTACCGGAGGTGCCTCCGGTTTGGGGCTGGCAATGGCAGAGTCGCTGCAGCAAGCCGAGGCAATTCCGATCATCCTGGACAGGGATCGCGAAATGCTCGACACGGTTACTACGCGGCTAGGCTGCCCTGGATTCGCGGTCGATCTGACCGATTCCGTTGCCGTTGATGCTGTAGTTGCCGCTGTTTGCGAAAAGCACGGAACTCCGCTGGGGCTGGTTAACAATGCAGGAATCCTGCGCAGTGCTCCCCTTTTGAGTTTGGGCAACGCCGAAAATCCGCGGCATTCGCTCGAACTCTGGAACGAGGTACTGGCGGCCAATCTGACATCGGTCTTTTTGGTTACGAGGGCCGTGGCTGACAGAATGGCGCGCCGGCGGGTTCGCGGTGTCATTGTCAGTATGAGTTCAGTCAGCGCGAAGGGAAATGCCGGACAGACGGCATATTCGGCAGCCAAGGCGGGAGTCGAGGCGATGACCCGGGTCTGGGCTAAAGAACTCGGACCGCTCGGTCTACGCTTCGTGGCCGTAGCTCCAGGCTATGTCGACACTCCATCCACCAGAGCAGCTGTGCCGGAAGATATTCTGGAAAATCTGCGCCGCGAAACGGCACTACGCCGCCTTTGCAAGCCTGAGAGCATTGCTGCGACGGTCATCTTCGCCCTGCAGAATGACATGATTACAGGCACGACGCTATCGGTCGATGGCGGTCTGGTAATGTGATGGAACTGTTTCGCGGAATGTGGTGTCGGTGACAATGCCCAGACGAAAATGGCCATCTGTGCCGGATAGCCATATCTGAGGTGACGTAACGTGCATTGGAAAAAACTGGGGCAGACTTTTGACGTGTCCGAGCGTTCATTGCCCTCGGGATGCAACGAATTTGCGCAGGCGCCGCAGGCTTTGCTGCTCAGTGATCGAATCCGGGTCTATTTCACGACACGTTGGCTTGACCATTCGAACGGAAAATACCTGAGCCACGTCGCATACGCAGACTTTAGCCGGGGTTTCGAAACCATTCTGGATGTTTCCCGGCATGAGGTAATTCCGCTCGGAAAACGTGGCACTTTTGACGAACATGGCATTTTTCCGATGAATGTTCTTCGCCATGAAGGTGAGATCCGCGGATATACATCCGGCGTGAATCGTCGTATATCAGTGCCTGTGGATGGCGCGATCGGTCTTGCCGTCAGCCGCGATGAGGGGCGAACTTTTCAGCGATTGGGGGATGGTCCGGTTTTGGCGCCGTCGCTGAAGGAACCCTGCATAGCTGTCGATCCCTTCGTTCAGGTTTTTGAGAATCAATTTCACATGTGGTACGTTTTCGGTCTTGGTTGGAATCCTTCTGACTCGGCCATGGGGCCTGATCGCCTATACAAGATCGGCTACGCAGTTTCAATTGATGGAATCGTCTGGACCAAGCCTGCCGAGGGGAGGCCAATCATTGCAGATCGCCTTGGTGCAACGGAGTGTCAGGCGATGCCGACGGTCATTCGCATGAAGGACCACTACCACATGTTCTTCTGTTTTCGCTATTCGTCCGACTTTCGCACCAACCGGAATCGGTCCTACCGCATTGGTCATGCCAGTTCGACTGACCTCGTCACCTGGAGCCGGGATGACGAGTCAATGTTGATTCAACCGACGCCCGGTGCATGGGATTCGGACATGATCTGTTACCCCCACGTTTTCGAATCGGACGAACAGATATACATGCTCTACAACGGCAATCAGTTTGGGCGCTATGGGTTTGGGGCCGCTGTGCTGGTCCAATGAGGATGAGTGCATTGCAGCCGACAATCGATGCACGACAGGCGAGGAACCCGAAGTGATTCTTGGTGTGATGCAGCCGTATTTCTTGCCGTACTTCGAGCATTTCCGGTTGCTTGCAGCATGCGATCGTTGGGTCGTATTCGACGTTGCTCAGTTCACCCGGAAATCGTGGATCACCCGCAACCGGATCCTCAATCGAGACAAGGGTACTGCGTACATTTCTGTTCCGGTACGACACACGGGCTTGTCGACGCGCATCGGGGATGCCGCCCTGGATTACGGACAGAACTGGCGACGAAGCCTGCTCGATCGGCTACTGGTATACCGCAGCGACGCGCCGCATTTTGCGCAGGTCAATGCGATGCTGACTGCCACTCTGGCAGAGGACTTTCAGACCATTTCGCAACTGAACATAGCGCTTCTAAAAATGGCATGCGAACATTTGGCGATAAAGACACCAATCAGCTTTTGCTCGGAACTTCCACTCGATTTGCCATCGGATAGCGATCCCGGGGAGTGGGCACTTCACATATCGAAGAGGCTCGGTGCGACTGAATATCGAAACCCATCAGGTGGCAAGTCATTGTTCGATGAAAGTCAGTATGCCCGCCACGGTATCAAGCTCACATTTCACGAACACCGCCAAATTACTTACTTTACCGGCTCGTTTCAGTTTGTTCCGGATCTGTCGATCGTCGATTGGATGATGTGGAATGATGTAGAAACGCTTCAGACTTGGCTCCGTTAGGTCACAGTAAGCTCGGCGATTCCGAATCCACCGCGACCAAATTCATTGCCGCAGTAGAACATCAGGCGTCGACCGTCAAGTTCCAGGAACTGGGTCGAGCACATCATTTGTGAATTCCATCCAGACTCCGGGAGCGATATTCCGGCGGTACGGTCGTCGCGCTTCCACATCTGGAGGTCGCCTGAAGTCGCATGGCCAATCCGGTAGCCGCAGTCGCGATCTGTTCTGAATCCGGCCGCACGACGATAGGCAAAGAATGCGTGCCAACTTCCATCGATCTCAACGGGGCAGAAAAGATCCTGACATTCGTCGTCAAATTCCGGTGTGATCACCGGTCGATTGCTCCGTTTCCACGACAGTCCGTCGGAAGATGTGGCATGCGATAGGCGCAAAACTATTTCCGGACTCTGCTCGGTATCGATCCAGCGCTTTCCGGCGACGTACCACATGTGCCATTCTCCGTTAATGACTTTTACTATCGGGCTATTGACCATGTAGGGCTCGTCGAGGCTGATGCCTAGCAGAGGTCCTGGACCAAGCTTGACAAACGACCTTCCGCCGTCGTTGCTGATGGCGACACCTATTGCGGTCGTATAGGGTACAGATGCCATTCGTGTCCACCCCGTATAGTATAGATAGGCAACATCTCCATTCTGGACGAGTGTGCTCGGCATTATGCCGAACTCGTCAAACGATCCAGGATCGCCGAGGTCAAGCAATGGTTCGGGAGAGATCGCCAAAATCCTTCTGAAGTCTCGTCGCAAAAGGTCGACATAACCTGGCCGTGATACATACAAACCGTCGGTGCCGCGCTGTGGTCGCGTTGAAATGATTACACGCACCGTATTTGCATCGAGCAGGAAGGGTGTTGGGCACTGCGCATATTCCATCATCCAGGAATAAGGCTGAAGCGCCTGAGGATCGAATATCTTTCCTATGTGAGTCCAATGGAACATATTTTTTTGCTTCTCGCGTCCTTGAGTGCCCAAGCAGATTGCCCGTCTCTGTTCCGGCGATCTACGCGATTTGTAAATGCAACATGTAAGGCGGCCTGGTCATCAGATGCTGTCGCCGATCGTTGCCAGCTTGGTTATCCGCAGAAAAGTCTGACTATCTAGCCGAAACAAGTCGGTGTCGCGTTGTACGAACACGCTTTTTGCTGCGGCATCCTTGGTAACCAGCGCTCCCGCACCGATAAGCGATTCTGCGCCGATCGTTAAGTCCCCGCCGATGGTTGCCCCAAGTCCGACGAAGCAGCGCTCTCGAAGGGTGGCTTTGCCACCAATGATTGTTCCTGCCGCAATCCAGCAGTGGCTTTCGACTACCGAATGATGTCCGATCAGTGAATTATTCCAAAGTGAAACATTGTCGCCAATGGTCACTCCAGGTTGAATTCCCACACCGTCGAGAATCATGCAGTTTTCGCCAACATGAACCCATGATCCGCAATCCACACGCGTACTTATATAGCTGACGAGTTCGTAGCCTTTTTCTCGGGCCTGGCGGCACTTGTCAGCGCGCGCGCCATTGAGGGCGTGGTAGCCAATTGCAACGAACATGGCGTATCTATCAGGCGGGTAGGCGTGCTCGATTTCATCGAATGAGATTACCGGCAGCCCCAATCGGGAGACATTCGAATTCAAGGCATGAGCGAACCATTCCCGGTCACAGGTAAAGGCGGCGATCTCATACGCCGAATCGCGAACGATGTGGTGATATGCGACATCGGCGATCATGCCGAGCCCGAAGACAACTATCTTTTTCATGATTGACGCTTTCTGTTTTGTCGCCGTGGTACACCGGCACCAGTCAGTGGCTTGGTGTTCTGCCGGCGACTTCGACAAATCTTCAGGAACATCCGTTCTACAATATCCCACCTTCAGCATTCTTACACGGACGGGAATCGGCGCGATGCAATCAGGACAAGAGAACTTCTATGTTGATCCGGTAACACGGGGCCGATTGGCACTTCGGGATGGGCTCGAGGTCGAAGGGGAAATTGTTGAAGGTGTACTGGTGAGCGAGGCCGGGAACCTGTTCGAGATTCGTGAAGGAATACCCAATTTCGTGTACCCGTTTGAACTCCCTGAAATTGATCGTAGATCTTTGAAGTTGTCTGAAGACCGTGTCGATGCCTATGATCGTTACTTGCCGCTGACGTTTCAGACCTACGGCGAGGACGAAAGCCAAGTTCGTAACGCGATGGCCGACAAACTGGGGCTGGCTCATGATTCCATTGTTCTCGAGGTGGGCGCAGGTACCGGGCGAGACTCCGAAGTCATAGCCCGACGCCTTGGTAAGAATGGCCGACTCTACATTCAGGACATTTCGCCGTCGTTTCTCGCCCGCAATGTCATACGCATGCGTGAGATTGGCGCTTCCGCGGAACCGGCACTTGCCAACGGATACTATTTGCCGTTTCCCGACAACTCGTTCGATGCCTGTTTTAGCTTCGGGGGAATCAATGGATTTGCCGATATCAGGCGTGCTTTTGCCGAGATGGCGCGAGTTACCAAGCCAGGTGGAAAGGTCGTGGTCGGTGATGAAAATATGCCGATCTGGCTTCGTGAAACAGAGTTCGCCAGGATCCTGATCAACTCGAATCCTGAGTTTTCCTATCCTCTACCCTTGGAGATGCTTCCGGTCGAGGCGCGAAAGGTTTCGGTCGAGTGGATCATCGGCGGCGTGTTCTACCTGATCGACTTCGTGGTTGGTGAGGGTCAGCCAAGCGCGGATTTTGACTTTCCGATTCCCGGGGTACGTGGCGGTACGCACCGTACGCGGCTGTATGGGCAACTGGAGGGAGTCTCGCTCGAAACCAAGGAACTGGCGCTCGCAGCCCGAGCGAAGACAGGCAAGAGCATGCATCACTGGCTCGATGAGGTCGTTCTCCAGGCGGCACGCAAGGATATTGGATCGACCGAGTAGCTCGATCCGGCATCGGATTGGCCCAGCAGCACTTGACGCAGCGGTGATCTACGTGTTCTTTCAGCTCAGGATCCGAGGAAAAGAGTCCAATGAGTGAATCTGTCGTGCGTCAAGCTGACACCCAAGGGAACGTGACCCTGATTTTTCCTGCAGTAGATCAGGCGGCGGCCGAGTATCGGGCTGCTGCGTCGCAGCGTGGTGAACGGACGATCTGCGCGTCTTCAGTGGGAGCGCACGACCTTATCGATACAACTGAGGAACAATTTTGGCTACCGATGATCTACGAGGACGCCTTCCCTGCCCGCTTTCTCGCGTTGATTCGCGATCACTCGATTGCGCGAGTCTATTGCCCGGTTGCGACGGTGTATGCGTTTTTGACGAAATTCATCGCTACGAACCGATTGCCCCTGAAGATGGTCGGCGAATCTCCCGTCGCGCAGCAGATTTTGCGGCACAAGGAATTGATGGCCCGCGCTCGTCGAGTGCATGCACTTGTGTGCGCTATAGGCGCCGATGGAAATACGTTGTCACTGCATGAAATTGCTTCGATCCTGAAATACTCGGCGACGATCTACGGAGAGTCGAATGATGACAAACTGGGCGCGATGATGGCGATGGCGTGTCTTGCACCTCGGCAGGATGTCGTCGAAATCGGTTGTCTGATGGGGCGATCGGCTTTTGTCATGCTGTTTTTGGCGGCGCGCTACCGGCTGGGCCCGGTTTTGACGATAGATCCCTGGGCGTCCGCAGAATGTACGCAGGATGACTCTCCGTCTGAACTGCAGGCCGTTGTCGACGAGTGGGATTATGAGGTATTGAGCGAGGGGTTCCTTGCGAGCACTGCCCTGATGGACCAGGGGCGACATTGTCATTTGCGACTGCCTTCCAGTGCGGCGATTGCGAAATATGAATCGCTGAATCTCCCGATCGTATCGCCGCCCTGGTCAGGTCGTATTGGAATGATCCATATCGATGGCAATCATGACTACGATGCCGTTGCGGATGATTGCCGTCGGTGGGTTCCTCGTATTGTGCCCAGTGGCTGGCTGGTACTTGACGACTACGTCTGGGCGCACGGCGATGGCCCCTATCGTGCGGGAAACGAGTTGCTTGAGCGCGAAGCCGAGCACATCGAGCGGGCATTTGTATGTGGCAAGGCACTCTTTATTCGCTGGAGCGATGAGTCGATTTTTGCTTCAGACCAATTGACGCTTCGGTCGAATTAAAAACAATAATATATTCAAGTGGTTGGTTTTGTATCTCAGGTGCGCTCAACTGAAATGGGATTCTATCGTCCGAACCGCGGTTCCGTTGACCGAATGGTCTTGATAGCTTGCCGACGAGACTTTCACCACCTGTCCGGACACTGCTGGAGGAGTTCTTCATGACAAACATCGAGTCGACACTGCACTCTGCGACTTCCGACATAGAACAAAGTCTGCGGCAGGCACTTGAGGATCATGTGGCTGGCAGACTGGACACGGCAGTGGAACTCTACCAGTCCATTCTTCGGGCAGATCCGAATCATGCCGAAGCCAATCACGGGATGGGGGTGATGGCGGTGCAGGTTGACCAGCCGGCCGCAGGGTTGTCGTATTTCGTGACGGCGCTGGACGCCGATCCGCATTGCGCACGATATTGGCTGAGCTATATCGACGCCTTGTCCCGCGCCGGCCAGGGAGGTGAAGCCCGGGAGGTGTTGGCCCTGGCCCGGCGACAGGGCCTCGAGGGGGAGGAGGTCGAAACTTTGGCGCAGCACTTGTCGGATGATTGGCAGCATCTGCGGCCCCAGGCTCCAGAGCCATCAGCGGCCGTAGCGCCTCAGTCACCCCAGTCCGCTCCTGAGCCTCGAAAGAAGGGCAAACCGCAAGGGGAACTCGGAATTGCCGCATCACCCGGTGCAAGAACCCCCGAGCGCAAGGCAATTGAAGGCGTCTTGAGCGCGTTTGGGCAGGGGCGCTTCAAAGAAGCGGCAACGCTCGCGCAAGCGATGACCCGGAAATACCCCCGGCACGAGTTTGGCTGGAAGGCGCTGGGTGCAATATTTCAGCAAATGGGACGAACTGCCGATGCCGTGGCACCTATGCAGAAAGCGGTCTGGTTGTCGCCAGGGGATATCGAGGCGCACTACAACTTGGGGGTCATTCTCCAGGGCTTGGGGCAAATGGACGCTGCTGAAGCCAGCTACCGGCGTGTGCTTGGGCTCAATCCGGAATATGGAGATGCACACGGCAATCTGGGAGTGATCCTCCATGGACTTGGGCGATTGGACGATGCCGAGGTGAGCCTTCGTAGGGCCTTGGAGATCAAGCCCGATTCAGCTTCTGGGCATGGCAATCTGGGCGTGACGCTGCAGCACCTTGGGCGACTGGACGAAGCCGTAGCGAGCTTGCGTCGTGCGTTGCAGATTTCGCCGGACCTAGCAGACGCGCACAACAATCTGGGCAACACCCTCAAGGAGCTGGGTCGGCCGGACGAGGCCGAAGCCTGCTATCGACGGGCGCTAAACATCAACCCGGATTTCGCCGACGCGTATAACAATCTGGGCATCGTCCTTGAGGATTTGGGCCGATTTGTCGAAGCTGAAGCCAGCTATCGAATGGCGTTCAAGGTCAAGCCGGATTTCGCCGCGGCATATAACAATCTGGGACATGCACTTAAGGACGCCGGGCGATTGTTCGAAGCCGAAGCCTTATTGCGCAGTGCGCTGGCGATCAGTCCGGATTATGCCGATGCGCACTGCAACCTCGGCGCCACCTTGATGGCACTGACGCGACCGGAGGAGGCTGAAGCCAGCTACCGGCGAGCACTTGAGGCCAGTCCGGACTTTGTTCATGGCCACAGCAACCTGGGCGTTGCCCTGCAAGCTATGGGGCGACTGGATGAGGCTGTCGCCAGTTTCCAGAAGGCGCTGGAACTCGCGCCGGATTTCGTCGAGACTCATATCAATCTGGGAAATACCCTGAAACAACTTGGACGGCCCGACGAGGCAGAAGCCATCTATCGTCAGGCAATACGGATCAGCCCGGATTCTGCGGAGGCGCATTACAACCTGGGCATTGCCCTTAAAGAGAGAGGCCTGCCTGAGGAGGCTGAAGCCAGCTACCGGCGAGCACTGGAGATCAATCCGGATTACGCCGAGGTTCATAACAACCTCGGAATCAGTCTCATGGACCAGGGGCGAGAGGGCGAGGCAGAAACCAGCTACCGGAGGGCGTTGGAAATCAAACCGGATTGTGCTGACGCACACAATAATCTGGGGACCATTTTCATGAATCAAGGCCGGCTGGATATGGCCGAAACCTGCTACCACCGAGCCATTCAAGGCGATCCGGATTTCAGTCAGGCCCATAACAACTTGGGGACCTTGCTCATGAATATGGGCCAGCTAGATCTGGCCGAAGCCAGCTACCGCCGAGCAATCCAAGCCAACCCGGAGTACAGCGAGGCCTTCAGCAATCTAGGCGCCGTTCAAAAGTACCTCGGGCAACTCGATGAGTCGATGGCAAGCTGTCGTAGGGCGCTGGCGATCGATCCTGAATGCGCCGGGGCTCACGTTAACCTCGGCAATATCCAGTTGGAACTCTGGCAGTTCGATGCGGCGATGACGAGCTATCGTCGGGCACTTGCGATAAAGCCCGAATTCGCGGCTGCACACAGCAACCTGTTGTTTTCCTTTAGTCAGGACGAATCGGTGGACGTAGCGACACTGTTCGCCGAACATTGCCGCTTTGGCGAACAGTTCGAGACGAATCTGCGCGCCAAATGGCCGCAACACAGCAATACGCGGAAGCCGGCTCGATGTCTGCGGGTCGGGTTCGTCTCCGCCGACCTGCGCGACCATGCTGTTGCCTACTTCATCGAGCCGGTATTGGCCCACCTTGCAACTTTTCCACAATTGATACTGCACGCGTTCTACAACCATGGAATCGGAGACGGCGTCACGCAACGCCTGCGAACTTGTCTGAAGCACTGGCATCCGATTGTCGGTCTGTCGGACGACGTGGTGGCCGAGAAAATCCGTGACGCTGAGATCGACATCCTGATTGATCTCTCCGGACACACCGCCGGCAATCGCCTGCTGACCTTTGCCCGCAAACCGGCACCTGTACAAGCTAGCTGGATGGGCTATCCAGGAACCACGGGCCTGCAGGCGATGGATTACTTCTTGACGGATCGATTTTTTGTACCTCAGGCCCAGTTTGATGATCAGTTTACCGAGGCATTCGCTTATTTGCCGGCCAGTGCCCCATTCTTGCCTTATGAGGCCGCGCCTGCGGTAAATGAACTGCCTGCCATGAGTTGCGGCTACGTCACGTTCGGCAGTTTCAACCGTCCGAGCAAAATCACCCGATCCGTCGTCGCGCTATGGGCGGGACTCTTGCGGTCGTTGCCTGGCTCGCGCATGTTGCTGGCAGGCATGCCCGCGGTTGGCGGCGACGACACGCTGGCCGAGTGGTTTGCGCAGGAGGGCATTGAGCGCGGTCGCCTGAACTTCCATGTGCGCAGCAACATGGACTATTACATGGGGCTGCATCATCAGGTCGATATATGTCTGGACACATTTCCATATAACGGCGGAACGACGACTCGTCACGCGTTGTGGATGGGGGTGCCGACACTCACCTTGGCTGGCGACACACCGGCCAGCAGGTCAGGCGCATCGGTTCTCGGCCATGTCGGTCTGGAGGCGTTTGTTGCCCATGATGCAGAGGACTTCGTGCAGAAAGGCTTGTCGCTGACGGGTGATCTTGTTGCATTGCACGATATCAGGACCGGCTTGCGGGAGCGCCTTGCGAAATCCGCAATCGGTCAGCCGGCACTGATTGCCGCCGGACTGAATCAGGCGTTTCGCATCATGTGGGAACGCTGGTGCAGGGGGGCGCCGCCGGAATCCTTCGAAGCGTCCGGGTCGGCAACTGCCGACCTGTCGCCGGAATCAGGCAAGTGATGCTTCAGTGAAATTGGCTAATATATTGATAAATAACAACATCATTTAATAAGCTAATTGTTGCCTCAAGCTTTGGCGATCGCAACCGATAAAACATCTGTAGGCCGGATGCAAGATCAGAAGCTTGATTTTCACCCTAAAGTTTTCAGCCGATCAACCGTTAAAGATAGCAACAGCGGTTTGCAGGCTTCGCTGAAAACCCAAGGCGAACCGAAGTGTCACAGACGGCATCATTAACTTAATCTGTAATAAAGGAGAATCATCATGGCACAAGTCATCAACACCAACGTTGCAGCCCTGTTCGCTGGAGCCGCGCTGAACAAGTCGGCCAATGCCCTGCAAACCGCCCAGTCGCGCCTGGCCTCGGGCCTGCGCATCAACTCCGCCAAAGACGACGCGTCCGGCCTGGCGGCTGCCACCGCTTACGATACGCAGATTCGCACCACGAACGTACAAATCCGCAACGCCAGCGACGCCATTTCGACGGCACAGACCTTCGACGGATACCTCGGTCAGATCACCGAGAATCTGCAGCGCATGTCGGAAATTCTTGCCGGAGTTCCCGCCGGCAACGCCGAAACTACTGCACTTATTGCTGAAAACACCCGTATCAATCTGCTTGTGACCGCTGGCGCCCCGACCCTGACCGGCACCATCGGATCCGTTGCCACCGACCTCACTGCGGTAGGAACGGCACGCGCTGCCTTCGGCGCCACGATGGCTTCGAAGTCGTCCGAAGTTGCCACCCTGCAGATCGCTGCGGTGAACCTGTCCGCCGCTTACAGCCGCATCATGGATACCGACTACGCTGCCGAAACCACCGCGATGACCCGCAACAACATTCTGCAACAGGCAGGAACGGCAGTGCTGGCGCAAGCGAACCAAACGCCGAACACCGTGCTTTCCTTGCTGCGTTAAGCCACTGATCCAATAACGGAGAAAAATCATGGCACAAGTCATCAACACCAACGTATCAGCGCTGTTCGCTGGAGCCGCGCTGAACAAGTCGGCCAATGCTCTGCAGACTGCCCAGTCGCGCCTGGCCTCCGGCCTGCGCATCAACTCCGCCAAAGACGACGCTTCCGGCCTGGCAGCTGCCACCAGTTACGATACGCAGATTCGCACCACGAACGTACAAATCCGCAACGCCAGCGACGCCATTTCGACGGCGCAGACCTATGACGGATACCTCGGGCAAATCACCGAGAACCTGCAGCGCATGTCGGAAATTCTTGCCGGAGTTCCCGCCGGCAATGCAGAGACCACCGCACTGGCTGCGGAAAATACCCGCATTAACGCGCTGGTGCTTGCCGGTGCGCCGACTATCGGGACCACGATTGCGACGGTCGCTGCGGACCTCACTGCGGTGGGGACGGCACGTGCGGCTTTCGGCGCCACGATGGCGGCAAAATCGTCCGAAGTGGCCACCCTGCAGATCGCTGCGGTGAACTTGTCTGCTGCGTACAGTCGTATCATGGATACCGACTACGCGGCGGAAACGACCGCGATGACCCGCAACAACATTCTGCAACAAGCTGGAACGGCGGTGCTGGCGCAAGCGAACCAAACGCCGAACACAGTACTATCCCTGTTGCGTTAAGCCGCTAGCTAGGTGCCTGACCGGGCAACCGGTCAGGCTATTAGCGTGAAGGAGATCGGTGATGATCATCCAAAATGCAAGTTTGAATCAGGGAGCAGTGCCTGCCAGGCGCGTCAGCGATGACGCGCCTAAAGTCGTTGCTGAAACCGCCAAGCCTGTTTCGACCCCGGAACCTTCTTCCCAACAATTGCAGAGCGCGCTGGGTGCCATCAACCGGGCAATGCAACTGTCGAATCACAGCCTGGAATTCAGGGTGGATTCCGAAACCAAGGAGCCCGTAGTCCAGGTGGTGGACACGGAAACAGGTGACTTGATTCGTCAAATTCCCTCAAAGGAGGCGCTGGCGATTTCAGTCTCGATAGACCAATTCCTGCAGCGGGGAGCATTGCTGAGGCAGAAAGCCTAGTTCAGGAGTCGACATCGTGGCAAGCACCTCATCCCTGGCATCGTCAAGCGCCGGCACCCTGGACGTGCCCGCCCTCGTTTCGCAGTTGATGACGCTCGAGCGTCGCCCTCTCGACAAGCTGACCGCCAAGGTCGCCAGTTATCAGACCAAGATTTCCTCCTTCGGTACGCTCAAGGGATTGGTTTCGGGCTTCCAGACCGCGGCGCAGGGTTTGAGCACCAGTTTGCAGGGATTCAGCGCGACCCCGTCCGACACCAGCGTTTTTTCTGCATCTGCCAGCAGCACGGCGGCCGCAGGGGTTTACTCACTTGACGTGACCACGCTGGCGCAGGCGCACAAGCTGGCTGCCGCCGGACAACTTTCCGACACGGCCGCTATAGCCACGGTCGATTCGACGGCAATTTTCACCGTCGGCACCACCAGCACGAACATCGCGATCACCGCGGGTGCCACGCTGCAGGACATCCGCACCGCGATCAACGCCGCCAATATCGGTGTCACGGCGACCATCATCAACGACGGCAGCGCCACACCTTATCGCCTCGCCTTGTCCGCAGACAATTCGGGCCTGAGCAATACCATCACCAGCATCACGGTTCAGACGGGTGGGGATGCGGCCATCAATGATTTGCTGGCCTACAACCCCACCGAGAATGTTCCGACTCCCGTCGTCCCGATGACGCAGACCGTCGCGGCCGCCGATGCCGATTTCAAGGTAAACGGCATCCGGATTTTAAGATCGTCCAATGCGATCACCGATGTCATCGAGGGCGTCTCGCTCACTTTGAGCAAGGAAAATGGCTCCGCCACCTTGACTGTCAAGCGCGACGCCAGTGCAGTGAGCACGGCGGCTTCGGGATTTGTCGATGCGTTCAACGCTTTGAACAGCCAGCTCAAGTCGCGCTCGGCCTACGGCAACGCCAGTACGGCGGCCCCTGTCTTGTCGGGTGACGGCACGGTACGCCTGATGCTGGATCAATTGCGCGGCATTTTCATGACCGCCGCCAGTGGCGGCACCCTGACGTCGCTTGCCCAGGTCGGTATTGCCTTCCAGGCGGACGGCACGCTGAAACTCGACAGCAGCAAACTGAACACTGCCATGACGAACGATTTCAACGATGTCGTCAATTTGTTCTCGTCGGCAACGGGCTATGTCACCAGGCTGGACGCATGGTCAACTTCCGTGGTTCAAGCCGGTGGTCTGATCGATGCCCGCACCGATAGCCTGAACACCTCCGTCGAAGACTACAACGACCAGATTGAAAAACTGGAAAACCGGATGGTGTTTCTGCAGAAACAGTACACCACCACCTATAGCACTCTCAATGCCTTGCTAAGCAGCATGAACAGTACCGGTGCTTACCTGACGCAGCAGTTCTCTTCCAAATCGTCTTAATTAAGGATGGATCATCATGAACGCAACTGCCGCTATCGATTCATACAACAAGGTGGGCAAGGAATCCGCAGTGAATGGCGCCGATCCGCACGAGCTTATCGCAATGCTGTTTCAGGGCGCGCTGCTCGCGATTGCCGATGCGAAAGATGAAATTGCGCGCAAAGAGACGGCCGCCAAGGGCAAGTCCATTTCCAAAGCCATTGCCATCATCGGCGAAGGGCTGAATGCCAGCCTGGATCTTCGTGTCGGGGGCGACCTGGCGCAGAATCTGTCGGCCTTATATAGCTACATGGTGAGCCGCCTGGTGGCTGCCAACCTGAACAACGACATTGCCGTCCTGGACGAAGTGACGCGACTGCTGACCGAATTGGCAGGTGCCTGGAACGACATACGTCCCCAAGTCGTGCAGACTTCGCTACAGACGAATGCCTCGGCACAGGCACAACGGGCCTATAGATCAGCATAGGCAATGGGTTCATTCCAGGCTATCGCGAACTACGAACAATTATCTGCCCTGACTCGGCAGATGCGCGAGGCTGCGGAGCAGGGTGAATGGGACAAGTTGATCAGTATCGAGCATCAATGCAGCGAGCTGGTCGTCACCATGAAGGCGGTTGATGCCGCCGCAACGCTTGATGAAGCTGCGCGTCATCGCAAGGATCAGCTGATTGCTGACATCCTGGCGGATGACGCCGAGATTCGCAAGCACGTCCAGGTCTGGATGGGACAGCTGCAGCACAACATGCAAAGCAATCGCCAGGAACAACTCGTGCTCAAGGCCTATGGGGCTTGACCGTACCCTGCGACGAGCAAACACGGAATTCAAGCAGGCGCCAAGGGGGCAGATCATGAGCCGATCGGCAAGCCGATTGGGCGACCCGGGGTCGATGGCCGGCACGGCGGCATCTGAAGTGGAGGGCGCATCATGGTGATGATCCCCACCGATGTCGGCATCCAGGTTCGCAACCAGAGTGAACCGGGGCTGGGGCCGATCAAGCCCGTTGTTGATATTTCGGCTGATTTCCCCGAACTCGGACCGGGGCAGGTGTTTCGCGCCCGCATTCAGGACGTCCTGCCCGAGAACACCTATAAGGCTCTGGTTGCTGGAAAGTCGCTGACCCTTTCCCTGCAGGAAGGAGCGAAGGCAGGCGACACACTGGAACTGGTCGTGGTTGACCGCACGCCACGGGCCATCGTGGCGCGGCTTGCCGGGCAGGGGGCTGAGGCTGCCGGCGAACCCTATCAGCAAGCAACGCTTTCGCGTACCGGACAGCTGATCGCTTCGCTGCTTGCACGCGAGGGCGAAACCGCCTTCAGGACATCACTTACGCGTGGCCGACCATTGTTGCCCCTGGCGCCTGCCAGTTCGGCGGAATTGGCTCAGCGCCTGCCTTCGCAACTGGCGCAGGCGGTGACCACGAGCGGCTTGTTCTATGAGGCGCATCAGGTGGAGTGGGCGCTGGGTCAGCGAACCATGATGAGTCTGCTGGCGGAGCCTCAGGGGCAACATTCGCGAGCCGAGGTTCTTGCCACCTGGGGCCAGGACAACGGGGCGCTTCGCACCGCCATCCTGGCGCAGTTGGCGAGCGGCGAGGAAACGCAGGCGTCCCGTCCTCCGGTATCGCTGCTGCGGGCGCTATTCGGCGGCGAGATCGCTGCTCCTGCCGCGTCGGCCGAGGAAGCGAGTCCGGCGCCCAACCAGGCAGCCGCGAGCATGGTCCCGGAAGAGTTGCGCCCCTTGGTGCAGCAGCAACTGGAGGCCGCAGCGACGCAACGATTGGCATGGCACGGCGAGATTTGGCCGAAGCTGTTCCTGGAGTGGGAAATCGAGCGCGACGCCGTGTACGCGGAAAGCGTAGCGGCGGAGACAGCAGTCTGGCACACCACGCTGCGGCTGCAGTTGCCGCGTCTCGGCGAGATCGAGGCGCGTATACGGCTCAGCGGGCAAAACCTGGAGCTTGTCCTGCAGGCGGCGGATCCGGCCAGCGCGACTGACCTGCAATCTGCAGTACCCGGCTTGCAGCAGGCGCTGGCGGCAGCGGGTCTGACACTCACGGCGGCGCAGGCGCGGCATGATGAAGGCTGACGACGCTAGCCAGCGGACTTTGGCGGTGGCGCTGAAATACGCCGCCGGTGACGACGCACCGACAGTCGTGGCGAAAGGGCGCGGCCTGATTGCCGAGGAGATCATCGCACGCGCCAAGGAGCACGGGATCTACGTACATGAGTCGCCGACGCTGGTTGCGCTGCTTGCCAAAGTCGATCTCGATCAACATATCCCGCCGCAGTTGTACGTCGCCGTGGCGGAATTGCTGGCCTGGCTGTACCAGGTCGAACGCGGCGAGACTCAGGTCTTCACGCCCTCCGCCAGCGTCGGCAATCCGGGCTAAAATTCGGCACGCACCCAGTTTGCCCTGCCTTTAGCGATGACCAGTCCCATCAAGGAATCTCCTGCAAGCCCGACGCCTGCGCAACGAAATGTTGCGGAGTTCCTGCCGAGCGACCAATACAGTCAGTACCTGCTGGGTTCGAAAACCGAGATGTTTGCGGTCTGTCGCGGTCTTGCGGACCACGTGTCGCAAATCAGCATGATCTTCAACGAAGGCCGCGACATGGTGCTCACCAGCCTGATCAGTTGGGGTGACAGCGGCTTGGTGTTCGATTTCGGGGCAAGTTCCGAAATGAACCGTAAGGCACTGAAGGCGGAAAAGGTGTTTTGCACCGCGCAGCTCGACAGGGTGGAAATCCAGTTCATCCTGCGCAGCCTGAACGCCATCGAAGCCGACGGACGTCCGGCTTTCCATGCGCCTTTGCCGGACAGCATACTGCGGCTGCAGCGGCGTGAGTATTTTCGGCTGATCACTCCGATCGCCATGCCGCTGAAATGCAGGATTCCCCTGATCACCGAGAATGGATCGAGCACCGCGATCGAAGCGCCCGTGGTCGACATTAGTCTTGGCGGCGTTTGTCTGGCCGGCTTGCCCATGGATATGGAACTCGACACAGATTCCGAGCTCCCGGGCTGCAGCATCGTGCTGCCTGATGCGGGGACCATCGTCGCCGCCCTGCGTCTGCGCTGGCAGGTTGAGACCGTTACCCGCAGCGGCATTCGCGCCAAGCGTGCCGGTTTCGAATTCGCGAATCTGCCGCAGGCCAAGACGACGCTGATTCAGCGCTACATCATCAAGACGGAACGCGACCGCAAGGCCCGCGAATCAGGGAGAGTCTGAGCCGAACGCCGGCGGCTGTACCGGCCGGGCCACAAGCGACAATTCCTTGACGGCTTACGCCGGCAGGACAAACATGGGCCAAATAAGAAGTGGTTTTGGCGCCTGTTCGCGTCCTCTCGAATCTGTCCGGCGGCAATAATCCCGGGCATGAGAGAGATACTCCGTGGCTGAAGAAAGCGACCTCGAACGCACCGAACCGGCATCGGCCCGGCGCCTGGAGCAGGCGCGGGAAGACGGCAACATTCCGCATTCGCGCGAACTCATGGCTTTCATGGTGCTGGCCGCCGGCACCGGGGTATTCTGGATTCTCGGCAGTTGGATGACGCATCGCGTCGCCAGCCTGCTGCAGCACGGATTGAGCTTCAGCCGGAACGCGGCGTTCGAGCCTGCGCGCATGAACGAAAGCGCCCTGGAACTCACCGTGGAGGCGTTCGTCCTGGTCGGGCCGATCTTCCTCGCTATTTTTATCGCCATCATCACGACGCCCTTCATCATGGGGGGCTGGAATTTGTCGTCGAAGGCATTTCAGTTCGACCTGACCCGCATGGATCCGATCAAGGGTCTGGGACGCATGTTTTCCTGGCAAAGCCTGGGCGAACTGGTCAAGGCCGTTCTCAAGGCCATACTGATCGGAGGCGTGCTGTTCTGGGTCGTCCGCAATGAGCAGGATCGCCTTTTCGGTCTGATCGTTCAGCCGATCGAAATCGGTCTGGCAACGTTTTCGCAGCTCCTGTTTTTCAGTTTTGTTGCCCTGATTGCCGGGCTGGCGGTGATTGCCGCAATCGACGTGCCGTTCCAGCTCTGGCAATACCATGACCGCCTGAAGATGACGCGCGAGGAGTTGCGCCGGGAGAACCGGGAAAGCGAGGGCGATCCCCAGCTCAAGGCGCGCATCCGCAGCCAGCAGCGCGAAATGGCGCGCGGCCGCATGATGTCCGAAGTACCCAAGGCCGACGTGGTGGTGACCAACCCGACGCACTACGCCGTGGCGCTCAAGTACGACGGGACGTCGATGCGGGCTCCGGTGGTGGTGGCCAAGGGGATGAACCTGATCGCCCAGCGCATTCGCGACATCGCCGGCGAAAACCAGGTACCGCAGCTCGAAGCGGCACCGCTGGCGCGCGCGCTGTATCGTCATGCGGAAGTCGGCGACCCGATTCCGGCTGCCCTGTATGCGGCGGTAGCCGAAGTCATGGCCTGGGTCTATCAGATGGACGAATATGTGGCGAACGCGGGGGCTTCGCTGTTGCCGCCGGTTCCGACGCGGATTGCCGTGCCCGAGGGGCTTGATCCGGGTGCCGTGGCATGAATGACGGCCTGACCCTGCAGGGCTTCCTCAGTCGCTTGAACATACGCCAGATGCTGGCGCCGCTGCTCATCGTGCTGATCCTGTCGATGATGGTGCTGCCCCTGCCGCCATTCCTGCTCGACATTTTCTTCACCTTCAATATCGCGATATCCATCATGGTGCTGCTGGTGGCGATGTACACCATGAAGCCGCTCGATTTCGCGATCTTCCCGACCGTCCTGCTGATCACGACGCTGCTGCGCCTGTCTCTGAACGTGGCTTCGACGCGCGTGGTGCTGCTGCACGGGCACACCGGTCCCGATGCGGCGGGCAAGGTGATCGAGGCCTTCGGCCACTTCCTGGTCGGCGGCAACTACGCAGTCGGCATCGTCGTCTTCATCATCCTCACCCTGATCAATTTCATAGTCATCACCAAGGGCGCCGGGCGCATTGCCGAGGTGTCGGCCCGCTTCACCCTGGACGCGATGCCCGGCAAGCAGATGGCCATCGACGCCGACCTGAACGCCGGCCTGATCGGCGAAGATGAGGCGCGCGCACGCCGTGCCAACGTCGGCCAGGAAGCGGATTTTTTCGGGTCGATGGACGGCGCCTCCAAATTCGTGCGCGGCGATGCCGTCGCCGGCATCCTGATCCTGTTCATCAACATCATCGGCGGCCTGATCGTCGGCGTCCTGCAGCATGACATGAGCGCTGGCGACGCGGCCAAGGCCTACACCCTGCTGACCATCGGCGATGGCCTCGTGGCGCAGATCCCCGCCCTGATCATTTCCACGGCGGCCGGTCTGGTGGTGACACGCGTCGCTACCGAACATGACATCGGGCAGCAGCTGGTGACGCAATTGTTCGGCAATCCGATGGTATTGGGTCTGACGGCCATGATCCTCGGCGTGCTTGGCCTGATTCCGGGCATGCCCAATCTGGTCTTCCTGATGCTGGCGTCCATCCTCGGCTATCTCGCCTGGAGACAGCTGCGCCATCTGCCGGCGGCGGGCAAGGAGGCGCCGCCCATGGCGCAGCCTGCCGGCCTGCCAGCCGGGGAAAGCGTCGAGGCCAGTTGGTCCGACGTGGTCCCGGTGGACATGCTCGGACTCGAAGTCGGCTATCGCCTGATTCCCCTAGTGGACCGTGGGCAGGCGGGCGAGTTGCTGAAGCGGATCCGCGGACTGCGCAAGAAGTTCGCCCAGGAAATTGGTTTCCTGCCCTCCCAGGTGCACATTCGGGACAATCTCGAATTGCGGCCCAACGTCTATCGCCTGACCCTCAAGGGCGTGCCCATAGGGGAGGGCGAAGCATTTCCGGGACAGTACCTGGCGATCAATCCCGGACGGGTTACCGGGCCGCTGGCCGGAACCCAGACCCAGGATCCTGCCTTCGGTCTTCCTGCGGTATGGATCGACGCAAGTTTGCGCAATCAGGCACATGCCTTCGGCTATACGGTCGTGGATGCCAGTACCGTGATTGCCACCCATCTCAATCATGTGATCATGTCCCATGCCACGGAACTGCTGGGGCGGCAGGAAACGCAGGCTTTGCTCGACCACCTTGCCGGTGAATACCCCAAGCTGGTGGAGGATCTTGTGCCGAAACAGCTTGCGCTCGGGACATTGCAGCGCGTGCTGCAGAACCTGCTCGACGAGGCGGTCAATATCCGCGACATGCGCACGATCATCGAAACCCTTGCGGAAATTGCGCCGCGTGTGCAGGACCCGACCGAGCTGACCGCGCAGGTGCGGATTGCGCTCGGGCGTGCGATCGTCCAGCAGCTCTTCCCGGTCGGCAACGAAATGCAGGTCATGGCGCTCGACCCGTCGCTGGAAAGAATCCTGGCGCAGGCAATGCAGGGCGGCGCCGATGCCGGAGGCATCGAGCCCGGCCTGGCGGACACCCTGCTGCGCGAGACGGCTGCGGCCGCGCGGCACCAGGAAGACCTCGGCCTGCCGCCGGTATTGCTGGTGCCAGGCCATTTGCGTTGGCTCCTGTCGCGCTTCCTGCGCCGTGCGGTGCAACAACTCAAGGTCATTGCCAATGGCGAAGTACCTGACTCGAAGATCATCAAGGTGACGTCTATCATCGGAGCAAGAAAATGACAGCAAGACGCTTCGTCGGCGCTACCGCGCGCGACTGCCTGCGACGGGCGAAGGAAGAGCTCGGACCGGACGCCGTGGTGATTTCCAACAAGGCCGTGCAAAACGGCGTGGAAATCGTCGCGATGTCGCCCGAAAGTCTCGACGCCATTTCTCACAACCTGCGGCCCGCGCTTTCTGCGGCGCAAGCGCCGGCTGCCGCGGCGCCGCGCGGGTCTGCCGACGACGACTACACCGTGACGCTGTCGGCGGCACGAAATGCCGTCCAGCGCTCCGCGCCGCGCGACCCGCCGGTGGTCCGCGCCTGGTCGCCCTATGACAGTGTCGATTTTACCGCGGCGAAAGTGCCGGTGCCGGCGGCGATGGCGCAACAGCGCCCACCGTCGCCGGGCGCACCGGCGAGCGGCATCCCGCTGGATGCCGCGCAGCGCCCCGCCGCCGGTCGAGCCCAGCCGCAAGATGCTGTAGCGCCGCGCGCCCCCGGTGAAGCGGCGCCAAAGGCGGCAGCCGAGGTTTCGTCGCAGACGGTGCAACTCATGGACGAGATGCGCATCATCAAGGACTTGCTCGAGCGCCAGCTTGCGGGATTTGCCTGGGGCGAAATGGCGCGCGAGGCACCGACCCGCGCGATGCTGCTGGGCGAGATGCTGGCCGCCGGGTTTTCCGGCAGCCTGACGCGGCGGCTGGTACAGGAAATGGCCGCCGACCTGGGGCAGGACGAGGGCCGCAAGTGGCTGACGGCGGCTGTCAATCGGCGCTTGCGCACGCTTTCGTCCGAGGCCGATTTCATCGATCGGGGCGGCGTCTATGCCCTGGTCGGTCCGACCGGGGTCGGCAAGACCACCACCACTGCCAAACTCGCCGCGCGCTGCGTGGTGCGCTATGGGGCGGAGCGCCTGGCCTTGCTCACCACCGACGGCTATCGCATCGGCGCGCACGAGCAGTTGCGCATCTATGGCCGCATTCTCGGTGTGCCGGTGTACGTGGTGCGCGACGGCGAAGACTTGCGGCGCACCCTGGCCGACCTGCGCGACAAACACATGGTGCTGATCGACACGGTCGGCATGAGCCAGCGCGACCGCATGGTGGCGGAGCAGGCCGCCATGCTGACCCGTTCCGGCGAAGTCAATCGCCTGCTGCTGCTGAATGCGGGAAGCCGGGGCGATACCCTGGACGACGTGGTGCGCGCCTATGGCGGCGAAGACCTGGCCGGCTGCATCCTGACCAAGGTCGATGAAGCCACGGCACTGGCGCCGGCGCTCGACTGCATCGTGAGACATGGGCTGACCCTGAGCTATGTCGGCAACGGCCAGCGCGTGCCCGAGGATCTGCATTTGCCGAACCGAAAATACCTTTTGCATCGGGCCTTCAAAGTTGGTGCTGGCGAGACGGCGCACACCCTGCGCAAGGAAGAAATTCCTCTGGCTTTTCCTCACAGGCAGCCCCTCAATGCGGGAGCCGTCGTTGCTTGACAAGCATTCCGGCGCCATGGCGGATCAGGCCGCCGGGCTGCGCCGTTTGTTCCGGGCGCGCCCGGCACGTGCGGTAGCCTTCGTCTCGGGCCGCGAGGCCTGCGGGCGCACGACCTTGCTGGTACGCACCGCCGTCGCACTCGCCGAGGCGGGCGAGGCCGTCGTGATGATCGACGAGAACGCAGGCCCGGACAACGTTCATGCGGCCTTTGGCGCCAAGGCGCGGCGCGACCTGATCGACCTGGTGCGGGGCGACTGTGCCATCGAGCGCCTGGTGCAGCCGGTGGCGCCGCGGCTCAGTCTGATGAGCGCCGCCCGCTTTGCGGACGAGATACACCAGCTCGCAGCCGTCGAGGCAGGGCGGCTCAACACGGCTTTCCGGCGCCTGCAGGAGGGCAGCTCCTATGTGCTGATCGATTGTGCCGCGCGCAACGGCCAGCAACTCTCGCCGCTGGCCCTGGCGGCCCCGCGCATGGCGGTGGTGGTTGCGGCACAAAGCTCGGCGATCACCCGCGCCTACGCCCTGATCAAGCGCCTGGTGCAGGAACGCGGGCGCGATGGATTCCAGGTCGCGATCACGCGGGCACGCAGCGACCAGGAGGCGCAAGACATCTTCCACAACATGCGCCACACCGCGCACGAGCACCTTGGGGTGCGGCTCGACTACCTCGGCAGCGCGCGCGTGCCGTCCGCCGACCACCTGGCCGATGCGCTGCAAACCCACTTGTCGCAAACCGTCGAGGCGGAGGAATGGTTCGGTTTTGCGCCGCATCCCCTGGCTGGCGGAGTGCCGGCGGCGGCGTCCAAGCGGGCGGAAGCTGTGGCGTCCACGGGATTGCGCCTTGGTCGGCACGCAGGGGCTTTTTGAATGGTATTGTGTTCGTCGTGGTTTTCTCCACGCGGTGACCCAGCCGCGGCTTCGGTTCCGGCGGGTCCGGCGAGCGCCTTGAAGCGCGGGCCTTCACGCTACGTAGATACCGCAGTTTGCCGCGTAATTCACGGATAAACAAAATACGGGTCGTTTGAGATTATTCCCTCCGCTAAGGCGCGAACCTCCGGCTGCCTTTCCCGGTGGCATGCTGGAGTTTGCGGGCTTAATACGGGGACGGGCATTATGAGCACAATCATGCTGGTGGACGACTCGGCGACGATCCTGTTGTCGATCTCGAACATCCTCACCAAGGCCGGCTATGCGGTGGAGAAGGCCAGCAACGCGGCCGAAGGGCTGAGCAAGTTCCAGAGCGGGCTGAAGATCGATCTGCTGATCACCGACCTCAACATGCCGGGCATGAACGGCATCGAGTTCATCAAGCAGGTGCGCACCCTGCCGCGCTACAAGTTCATGCCGATCCTGTTCCTCACCACCGAATCGCAGCAGTCGAAGCGGCTCGAGGCGAAGGCCGCCGGCGCCTCGGGCTGGCTGGTCAAGCCGGCTACCGCCGACGAACTGCTCGGCACCATCAAACTGGTGATCCGCTAGCCGGTTCAAACCAAGGGATCATGTATACCGCCCAGGGCGTAATCGCCAAACAACAGCCGGTCGCCGAGTACGCGCCGCTGGTCAAGCGCATCGCCTACCTGCTGATGGCCAGGCTTCCGGCCAGCGTCGATGTCGATGACCTGATCCAGAACGGCATGATCGGCTTGCTCGATGCCATCGAGCGCTATGACGATGGCCTCGGCGCCCAGTTCGAGACCTATGCCGTGCAGCGGATCCGCGGCTCGATGCTCGACGGCCTGCGCGACAACGACTGGGTGCCGCGTAGCGTGCGCCGCGAAATGCGGCGGGTCGAGGCGACGATCCAGGCCCTGGAACACGAATTCGGTCGGCCACCGGTGGAATCGGAACTGGCCGCAGCCCTTGGAATTTCACTGGCCGACTACCAGAAGCTGCTGCTCGATGCTCGCGGGCATCAGCTCGTCTATATCGAGGACATCAGCGAGGAAGGGGGCGAGGACTATCTCGCCCGGCATGAATCCGGGCCCACGTCCGATCCGCTCGCGCTGCTGGAGCAAGAGGGGACGCGGACGGCTCTGGTTGCCGCGATCAAGGCCTTGCCGGAAAGGGAGAAACTGCTGATGGCCCTGTATTACGAGCAGGATTTGAACTTGCGCGAGATCGGCGAAGTGATGGGCGTGACCGAGTCGCGTGTTTGCCAGTTGCACAGCCAGGCGGTTGCGCGCTTGCGCGCCAGTCTTGACGTTGAGCGCAAGCCGACATCCGCGGCGCGGCGCAAGCGCGCCTCGGCAGGCGGGGAGGGCTGAGCGCGATGGACATGATCAGCATCGCTGGTCTGCTGCTGGGGCTGGCAGCCGTTGTCGGCGGGCAGATACTGGAGGGCGGGCATCTGGATTCGCTGGTGCAACCCGCGGCCTTCCTGATCGTCGTCGGCGGTACGCTGGGGGCGGTGATGCTGCAGAGTCCGCTGCGCGTTTTTCGGGACGGCATAAAAATGGTGTCCTGGGTGTTTTTCCCTCCGGGCACGGACCCACAGAAGGTGATAGCCGAGATTTGCCACTGGAGCCAGATCGCGCGCAAGGAAGGCTTGCTGGCATTGGAGGGACAGATCGCCACACTGGATGACCCATTTGCCGCCAAGGGCTTGCAACTGCTGGTCGACGGTGCCGAACCGGAGCGCCTGCGCGAAGTGCTGGAGGTGGACATCAGCGCCCGGGAAAGCAGCCTGAAGGCGGCGGCCAGGGTATGGGAATCCGCCGGCGGCTACTCGCCGACCATAGGCATCATCGGCGCCGTGATGGGGCTGATCCATGTAATGGAGAATCTGTCGGACCCGTCCAAACTCGGTAGCGGCATCGCCGTCGCCTTCGTCGCGACCATCTATGGCGTCGGCGCGGCGAACCTGATTTTCCTGCCGATTGCCAAGAAACTCATGGCCAATATCGCGCGCGTCATCACCATCCGCGAAATGCTGGTCGATGGACTGGTCGGGATTGCCAACGGCGATAATCCGCGCCTTCTGGAGAGCCGGCTGCAGGGCTACTTCGTCTGATGGCCCAGTTCAGGCGCCGCCGTCGCCGTCGCGAGACCGACGATCCGGAAAATCACGAGCGCTGGCTGGTATCGTATGCGGATTTCATCACACTGCTGTTTGCCTTCTTCGTCGTGATGTACGGCATTTCCTCGGTCAACGAGGGAAAGTATCGCGTCATGTCGGATTCCATCGTGGTCGCATTTCGCAGCATCTCGGGCGCGCCGGCCAGGGCCTTGATGCCGGTGAGCATGCCAGAGTCGACGCCGGCGGCCATTTCGCTGCGGCGCAATCCGGCCCCGCAGTTGGTGAAGAAGGAGCAGATGCGCAATCTGGCCGTCAGCCTGAACCAGGCACTGGCGCCATTGATGGCACAGGGCAAGGTCCGGGTCACCGAGGGTGCCCTCGGCATCACCGTGGACATCAACGCCAGCGCCCTGTTTGCGCCGGGCGAGGCGCGGCTCGATCCCGGCGCGGTGCGCGCGCTCGACGCTGTTGGCCGGATGCTGGCCACCACCGACTTCCCCATCGTGGTCGAGGGGCATACCGACAATATTCCGATCAGTACGCCGCAGTTTCCCACCAACTGGGAACTTTCTGCGGCCAGGGCAGCCAGCGTGGTACGGCTGTTCGTCGATACCGAGGTCGACCCCCGCCGCTTGACGGCCTCCGGCTATGCGGATCAGCGACCGGTGGCCGACAATGCGACGCCAGCAGGGCGCCAGGCCAATCGTCGGGTGGCAATCCGGATCGAGTCGAGCACCCCCGACCATCGGGTCGAAGTGCCGCTGACCCAATAAAAAAGCCGGTGCGCAGTGCCGCGAGGTGGTTCAGGCGCTGCCCAGGGGACGTCGTCCGGAAGAGGATTTCTGCTGGCCATCGGCACCGTAGGGCGTGGCATCGGCCGCTTCGCCGAGCAATGTTGCCAAGGCCTGCTGATTCTGCTGTATGCGCGCCGCGATCAACTTGCCGTTGAGTTCATTCTCGCGTTTGGCAGCGCCGGCCAGCTCGAGGTAGCGCTGCCGCATGCCTAGCGCGGCCGTCGGCCGGGCGCTGGTGCCGACCCAGGCATCGAGTCCGACGCGACCTGCGGCAAAGCCGGCGCTGCGCTGCGCTGCGTCGCGCTCGGCTTCAAGGCCCGCCAGGCGAATTGCCAGTTGCGACTTCTGATCGGCGATGGTCGGCAATTGGTCGATGTCGCCGGAAACCAGCGCATCCCGTTCCGCGGCCAGCACGGCCACGAACCCCTGCAATTCGGCGATAGTTTGTTCCAGCAGGACGTCGATTGCGGCCAAGGCGTGTCCGCTGCCTAATCGGCGCTGCGCTTCTTGCCGAGTTGATCCCGAACGTCTTCGATCAGGCGATCGGCAATCTTTTCGGCATCGATCTGGAGTTGTCCCTGCGCGATGGCATCGCGAATTTCCGCCACGCGCTGGCTGTCGAAGGGTGCTGCCGCCGACCTGACGAATGCGGTCGATTGCAGGTTGCTGGCTGCCGCGGCATCGCCGGCTACGGCGGTGCTTGGTGCCGCGGTTCTGCCTGACCCATTGGCAGTGGCTTGCGTGCGGGCTTTCGGCAGGCTGGCGGGTGAAGGTATCGCGGAGTTGATCTTCATGATGTGCACCGGTACGGGTTCTTAGCTTAGGGGATTTAACGGCACCGAAATCCCCAACTTTAGGCTTGGATCGGGCTTTGGCGACAATTTTCCCGTTGATCGGCGGGATCCGCCAAGCCGACGCAAGGTGTGGCGTCGGCGACCGACCCTGCCGCTGAGAATGGCCGCCAGTGTAGCGCTTCCTTTCTTGTTCGTGGGCATCGCGCCGTGCCGGTCCGCCGCGACCAACGCTTGCGCCACCTCACTGGGCGAGGCTGACCCTGCCGTCGGTTTGCGCCGTGCCGCTGACGACCTGGCCGGAAGCCGTGCGGACTTGCACCAACTGCCCGGCAGCGGCGCTGTTCAGCGCGCGGCCTTCGCTGGCGACCTGGAAGCCCGCTCCGGCGGAGACGATGCGGACGTTTTGTCCCTGCCTCACCACCACGGGCGGACGAAACATTTCCGTGCGCAATGGGCGGCCGGCCGGCACGGCATTGCCGGAAGCCTGCCCGAGCACGCGCTGCGGATCGGTCAGCACGCCGTTCGGCAACTCCGCCAGATCGCCCTGACGGTGTTCGATGTCGGCTTCTTCGACTATCTGGCCGGCCCGCAGGGAACGCGCACTGGCCAGGTAGTCCACCGTGACATGGATCTGCACGGGCACATACAGGCTCCATGTCGCGCCTTCGGTGCAGCGAACATTGACGTGGGTTCGCCCCCACGGTCGGGCTCCTGCGTCCATGGCAGCACCAAGCTTGCGGCAATCGGGCGACAGGCGGCCGGCGTTGATGGTGCCGATGCTGTAACGACCCGGTCCGGGCAGATCCTTGCCGTGAGCATCGAGAAATTCCGTCACGGCGCGACGGATCGGCTCCGCGTCCGCGGCGCATACCGGGTTTGCGGGCAGCAGCAGGATCGCGGCGAGCGCGGAAAGGAGGGCGGCAGTGGGATGCATGGTCGAAGATTACCGCAGGAAGCCGTGCTTACGTGTGCGGCCGGCAACATTCACGGCAACCGGGTTTTCGGCCGGCAACTTTTGCCGTGTTGCCGCGAAGCTTTTGCCAGCGTTGTCGCGGCTCCGGCTCGAAAAGGCGCGAAAGCGCCTGAAACAGGCATGGCAGAGGTGATTCCTGGACATGGCACGGATGATGCTTGGACCACGTCATATAGTCCATTAGACACGCCGACAACCCTTACCATGTTTGATCGAATCGACGACCAACTCAGGATTCACCGCGCGGCACTCGGCGCGCTGACCTACCGCCAGGAATTGCTTGCATCGAATATCGCCAACGCGGATACGCCGCATTTCAAGGCGCGCGATATCGATTTCAAGGGTGCGCTGGAGTCGGCCCTGACGGGACGGCGCACCGGTAATCCGGGCCTGGCAACGACGTCATCGCGGCACCTGCTGCAGGGTGCGGCGCCTTCCTTCGCCGAGGCGGCAAGATTTCGCACGGAGTTCCAGCCCAGCATCGACGGCAATACAGTAAATATGGACATCGAGCGCAGCGCCTTCGCCGAGAATGCCCTGCGCCTCGAAGCCGCGCTGACCTTTATTCGCGGCGAGTTCAAAGACCTGCAACTGGTGCTGAGCCAGTAAGCGCCATGAGCCTGCTCAATATATTCTCCATCGCCGGTTCGGCGCTTACCGCTCAGTCGGCGCGCCTCAACACGATTGCCAGCAACCTGGCCAATGCCGACAGCGTGGCCGGCGCCGATGGCCGTCCCTATCGCGCCAGACAGGTGGAGTTCAAGGCGACCGCGGTCGAAGGTGGCGGTACCGGCGTGCGGGTCACGCGGGTGGTCGAAAGCCAGGCGCCGCTGCGGATGAGCTACGACCCGTCGAGTCCGGCGGCGAACGAACAGGGCTATGTGGCGATGCCCAACGTGAATGTGGTGGACGAGATGGTCAACATGATCTCGGCCTCGCGTTCCTACCAGAACAATGCCGAAGTAATGAACGCCGCGAAATCGCTGATCCAGAAGACCCTGGCGCTCGGGCAATAACATCTTTGCAAGGAGAGCATGACATGGCAATCACTTCGGCTTCCGCCCTATCCAGCACTGCGCAGTCCTTGCTGGACGCGGCCAACGGCACCGGCAGCGCCAAGCCGACCAGCGCAACGACCGACGCGCAGAACCGCTTCCTCCGGTTGTTGACCACCCAACTGAAAAACCAGGACCCGCTGAATCCGATGGACAACGCCCAGATGACCTCGCAACTGGCGCAGATCAGCACCGTCGATGGCATCGAGAAGCTCAACGCGACCCTGCAGAAGCTGCTTTCCAGCTCCGTCGATAGCGAAGCGATGCAGGCCGCGGCACTGGTCGGTCACCAGGTCATGGTGGCCGGCAGCGGTATGACTCTTGGCGACGCCGGGGCGGTGGGTGGGCTTGAATTGAAGTCCGCCGCCGATCAGGTCAGCGTCACCATCAAGGATTCCAATGGAATTGTCATGAGAACGCTTGATCTCGGCGACCTGGATGCGGGAATGCACAACTTCGCCTGGGATGGCAAGACCGACGGCGGCGCCCAGGCGGTCAATGGCAGTTACGGCATTTCGATTCTGGCCAAGCGCGGATCGGAAAAGCTTGAAGTCGTCCCGCTCGAACTGGCCGGGGTGACCAGCATCAATCGCAGCAGTCAAGGCGTAACACTGGATCTCGGACAACTGGGCCTGGCCAAGCTGTCCGACGTTAAACAAATTTTCTGAGCGGGAGCGGATCATGGGATTTCAACAAGGTTTGGCTGGACTCAATGCATCGTCGAAGGCGCTCGATACCATCGGCAACAACATTTCCAATGCCAGCACGGTGGGCTTCAAGACCGGGCAGACGCAGTTCGCCGACGTCTTCGCGGCGTCTCTTTCCGGTGCCGGTGCGGCGCCGGTGGGCCTCGGCACCAAGGTTGCTGCCGTGGTTCAGCAATTCACCCAGGGCAGCATCGGCGTCACCAACAATCCGCTCGATATTGCGATCAACGGCGGCGGTTTCTTCCAGATGGACGACGGCAACGGCGCCACGGTGTATACCCGCAACGGACAGTTCCAGCTCGACCAGTCCGGCTACATCGTCAATGCCAACGGTTTGCAGTTGAAAGGCATCATGGCGACGCGCGGCGTGATCGCCCCGGGATCGCCTTCGGTGCCGCTGCGCCTGTTCGATCCGTCGCAGAGCCTGGCCGGACCGCCACAGCAAACCGGTGGCAGCCCCGGCAATCTCGGGCTGCAGGTCAACGTCAATCTCGATGCCCGCGTGGCACCGCCGGCGGATCCGACCTTCGACTACAACAATCCGCGCACCTACAACCAGTCCACGGCGGTCACGATCTACGACAGCCTGGGGAACCCCCACACTTATTCGATGTATTTCGTCAAGGGCGTCGCGGCCAGCAGTTGGGACGTCTATGCCGCGGTGAGCAATCCGCCCGGTGCCGTGCCGACCGTCACGGACCTGTCCGCCGGCGGTCCGCTGGGAACGCTGACCTTCGATTCCACGGGCACGCTGACCTCGGCGCCTTTCACCGCCGTCGTGACCGATGCCGATCTGGGCTACACCGGAGCCGTGAATTCCCTGTCCTTCCCGGTGGTCTTCGACGGGACGACGCAGTTCGGCTCGGACTTTTCGGTCAATGCGATGATTCAGGACGGCTATGGTTCGGGAACCCTGGCCGGATTCAACATCGGCAAGGACGGCATCATTCTCGGCCGCTACACCAACGGCCAATCGACCGAAGTCGGCCAGGTCATTCTCGCCTCGTTCCGCAATCCTCAAGGCATGCAACCGCTCGGCGACAACGTCTGGGCGCAGTCCTCGACCAGCGGTGACCGCATCGTCGGCACGCCCGGATCCACGGGTCAGTACGGCGTGCTGCAGTCCGCCGCGCTCGAAGAGTCGAATGTCGACCTGACCGCCGAGCTGGTGACCATGATCACCATGCAAAGGTCGTATCAGGCCAACGCGCAGACGATCAAGACGCAGGACAGCATTCTGCAGACCCTGGTCAACCTGCGCTGATAGTTGACGCTGGCGACACGGCGAGAGGGACGGGACGATGGACAGGATGATCTACACGGCGATGAGCGGTGCCAGCCAGACCATGAGTCGGCAGGCCGCCGTGGGTCACAACCTGGCCAACGCCAACACCACCGGCTACCGCGCCGAGGAGCACCGCCTGCGGGCGGTGCCGGTGCTGTCACATGCGACGCAGAAGGGTTTGCCGACCCGCGCCTTCGCCATGGACGCCAGCACCCATACCGACTTCACCCCGGGTCCGATGGTGCATACCGCGCGACCGCTGGATCTGGCGGTGCAGGGGCCTGGCTGGATCGCGCTGCAGATGCCGGACGGTAGCGAGGCGTATACCCGTAACGGCAGTTTCGAACTCAACGTGAATGGCATCGTGCAGACGCGCAGTGGCATTCCGGTGATGGGCGACGGCGGTCCAATCTCCATTCCACCCGACGTGAAGCTCAGCATCGGCGGCGACGGCACGATTTCCGCGCTGCCCGAGTCGGGCGCACAGAACACGGTCAGCGTGATCAGCCGCTTCAAGCTGGTGAATCCGCCCCAAGCCGACCTGGTGCGTGGCGACGACGGCTATTTTCGCCTGCGCGATGGCGAGCCGGCGACCGCCGACGAGCAGGTGATGGTGCTTGGCGGGAGCCTGGAGGGCAGCAATGTGAATCCGGCAGAACAGATGGTGAACATGATTTCCCTGGCGCGACAGTTCGAGATGCAGATGAAACTGGTGTCGGCGGCCGATGCCAACGACCGCGCCGCAACCCAGATTCTGGCGACCCGCTGATTCCGGGCATGGGGCTTGCATAGTTGCAGGCACAGACGCCCGAGCTTGGTGCGAGACGAACAGGAAGGAATGAGACATGGCCTTAGCAAACAGCCTTAGCGGACTGATCGCCGCGGCGAAAGCCCTCGACGTGGTCGGCAACAACATCGCGAATTCGCAGACCATCGGCTTCAAGTCGTCGATTGCGCGCTTCACCAACGTGTCCGCCGCCGGCAAGTCCAGCGGACCGTCCGATACCGGATCGAGTGCCGGCGTCAGTGCCGACAACATTTTCCAGCAGTTCGGGCAGGGCCAGGTCGAACTCAGCGACAAGCCGCTCGACATGGCGATCAACGGGCTGGGCTTCTTCCGCCTGTACAACCCGGAGACCAACCGGGTTTCATATACGCGCGACGGCCAGTTCGGGCTCGCCTTCGAAGGCGACGGCTTTGCCAAGCTGGTGACCCGCACCGGACTCAGTCTGACCGGGAACGTTCCCAGCTTCGGCAGCGATCCCTTCGGCACGATCGCCGCGACGCCTGCGCCGGTGCCGCTTGTCATCGATCCGTTCTTTCCGCCACGGGCGACCTCGGTGGTCAATGCCAGCCTCAACCTCGATGTCCGCGTCGCGGCGCCGATGGCGCCCTTCGATGCCGCCGATCCCTTGACCTACAACGGGTCCGCGTCATCCACCGTGTTCGATGCCGCCGGCGCGGCGCACGATTTGCGGGTTTACTTTGTCAAGCCTGGTCCGGCCAGTGTATGGCAGGTCTATTCGACGCTGGACTACAACGCCAATGCAGTGCCGGCCCAGGTGCCGACGGTCAGCGGTCCGATCGACCTGGCCTTCGACATGCGCGGCGCCGTCAGTTCGCCGATGCCTTCGCCGGTCCAGAGCTACACCCTGCCCGATGGCAGCGCCGTCGCCATCAGTTTCGACTTTACCGGCACCACCCAGAACGTGGACTACAGCAGCACCACCCAGTTCGGCACCGCGTTCAGCGTCAATGCGCTGGCTCAGGATGGCTATACCGCGGGCAGAATCCAGGATCCCAACGAATTCAACGTGCAGGCCGACGGTCGCATCATCGCGCGTTACTCCAACGGGCAGCAGCGCACCGTGGCGCAACTGGTGCTCGCCAATTTCGCCAATCCGAATGCCCTGATCAATACCGGGGACAACCAGTGGGTGGCGAACGAAGATCCGCTTCGCGGCACGGGCGCGGTGAGTCTCGGTTTCCCCAAGTTCTCCACCGAGAAACTCAGCGGCTTTGCCGGCGACAGCGATCCGGCCGAAGGCATGGGATCGATCCAGGGCCGCGCCAGGGAAATGTCCAATGTCGACCTGGCGACCGAACTGGTGTCGCTGATCGAGCAACAGCGCAACTACCAGGCCAGCGCCCAGACATTCAAGATCCTCGACCAGGTGCTGCAGAACCTGGCGAACATGCGCTCGAATTGATCCTTGGCGCCCGCAGCACCATGAGCATTTCAAATTTCACTGACCGCCTTGCGCGGTTGCTTCCACCCCTTACGATTGCCAGGAGCAGACAGCAATGATGCGTTCCCTCTGGATTGCCAAGACCGGTCTGGATGCCCATCAGACTTCGATGGACGTCATCACCAGCAACCTGGCCAACGTCAGTACCACCGGCTTCAAGCGTTCGCGTCCGGTGTTCGAGGACCTGCTCTACCAGACCCTGCGCCAGCCGGGAACGTCCTCGTCGCAGGCGACCACCATTCCATCCGGCCTGACCCTGGGCACCGGCGTCCGCGTGGTCGCCACCGAGCACATCTTTACCCAGGGCACGGTACAGAAGACCGACAATCCGCTCGACCTGGCGATCCAGGGCAACGGCTTTTTCCAGATCCAGATGCCCGACGGTTCCGTCGCCTATACGCGGGACGGCTCCTTCACCAAGGATGCCAATGGCCTGATCGTCACCGCCAACGGCTACCCCGTGACGCCGCCGATCACGATTCCCGCAAACGCCCTCAGCGTGACCATCTCGCCCGATGGTATCGTCACCTATTCCCAGCCGGGCAGCAATGCGCCACAGCCGGCGGGCAACCTGCAACTGGTCGCCTTCGTCAATAACGGCGGCCTGCAGAGCACCGGGCAGAACCTCTTCGTCGAAACCGCCTCGTCGGGAACCGGCACGCCGACCACGCCTGGCAGCAATGGTACCGGCCTGATCAACCAGGGCTATATCGAAACCTCCAACGTCAACGTGGCCGAGGAACTGGTCAACATGATCGTGGCGCAGCGCGGCTACGAAATGAACTCGAAGGCCGTCACCACCTGCGACCAGATGCTGTCGCGCCTGACTCAACTCTAAGCAGCGAGCAAAATCATGACACCCAAGATTTCGTGCTGGCCAGCGTCGCATGGAGCGGCGTCGATCAAGGTCCTGGTTCAGATCGTGATGCTGGCGGCAGCCTTGTCGGGATGCGTGACCACCGCGCCGACCACCGCGATCCACCAGCCCATGAGCATCCGCCCGGAAGCGCGCAACTATGCGCCGCCGACCAACGGCGCGATTTTCAATGTGGCCTCGGTACGGCCGCTGTTCGAGGACAGGCGTGCCCGGTTTGTCGGCGATACCATCACCATCAACATCGCCGAGAAAGTCCAGGCGTCGAAGAAGTCGGAAAACAAGACCACGCGGAGCCAGAACATCGACGTCACCGTGCCGACCGTCATCGGCCTGCCCTTCAAGGGCGTGCAGGGAACGGCGCTGGCCGCCAGCGACACCAACAATTTTGCCGGCAAGGGCGAGAACACCTCGTCCAATGATTTCACCGGAACCATCACCGTCACGGTGATCGAGGTATATCCCAACGGCAACCTGCTGGTGTCGGGCGAAAAACAGATCGGCTTGAAGGAGGGCGAGGAATTCGTGCGTTTCTCGGGGGTGGTCAATCCCAACACCATCACGTCCGCCAACACGGTCACGTCCACCCAGGTCGCCGATGCCCGCATCGAGTACAAGGCGAACGGTTTCATCGACTCGGCCCAGGTCATGGGCTGGCTCGGACGCTTTTTCCTGACCTTCCTGCCCTTCTGAGGAAACTGACATGACGCGGATAGAAAGAAGCCTGCTCGCAATTTTCTGTGCCGCCGCGCTGACGATCGCGGCGGGCAGCGCGCGCGCCGAGCGCATCAAGGATCTGGCGTCGATCGCCGGCGTGCGGACCAATCAACTGGTCGGCTACGGCATCGTCGTCGGCCTCGACGGCAGCGGCGACCAGACCACGCAAACGCCGTTCACGGTACAGAGCATGATCAGCATGCTCTCGGCGATGGGGGTCAACATGCCGCCCGGGCAGTCGCTGCAATTGAAGAACGTCGCCGCCGTGATGGTGACCGCCAGCCTGCCGCCCTTCGCCCGTGCCGGTCAGCCGATCGATGTCACCGTATCGTCGATCGGCAACGCCAAGAGCCTCAAGGGCGGCACGCTGATCCTGACGCCGATGAAGGGCGCCGACGGACAGATCTACGCCATGGCGCAGGGCAATGTCGCCGTCGTCGGCGCCGGGGCCAGCGGCGCCGGGTCGAAGGTCACGGTGAACCACTTGTCGGTGGGCCGCATTGCCGCCGGCGCGACGGTCGAACGCGAAGTGCCGATGCCGCTGGGGCAGGGCGAGTATGTGAACCTGGAACTGAATGCCACCGATTTCGGTACGGCGCAGCGCATGGTCGAGGCGATCAACGCGGTGGTGCCGGGTGCCGCCGCCGCCGCCGACGGCCGGCAAATCCGGGTACGCGCGCCGTCCACGCCCGATGAGCGGGTGAGCTTCATCGGCAGGCTCGAAAGCATCGACGTCACGCCGGTGCGCCAGGCGGCCAAGGTGATCGTGAATAGCCGCACCGGTTCGGTGGTGATGAACCAGTCCGTGCTGATCGAGACCTGCGCGGTCGCGCACGGCAGCCTGTCGGTTTCGGTCAGTACCGAGAATGCCGTGAGCCAGCCCGGAGCCCTCTCTGCGGGACAGACTGCGCGAGTTGCCAATGCCCAGATCGAAATAAAGCAGGAAGGTGGCGCCCTGATGAACGTCAAGGGTGGCGCGAATCTGGCCGACGTGGTCAAGGCCCTGAATTCTCTGGGCGCCAACCCGCAGGACCTGATCGCGATCCTGCAGGCCATGAAGTCCGCCGGCGCCTTGCGTGCCGAGCTGGAAATCATCTGACGCCGTGGGTAAGGGGGTAAGGGCGGTTTTTCGACATCTGCCCAAGCGAACGGTTCCGAGCTTGCCATGTCATTCTGCGTTCCGCTATGAATGTCCCTAACGACCGTTCCAGCCTGTCCGCGACTTCGAATATTCTCGACGTCGGCAGCCTGGGCAACCTCAAGCGCCAGGCGCGCAGCGGCGATCCCGATGCCAACAAGGCCGTCGCCAGGGAGTTCGAGGCGATGTTCCTGCAGATGGTGCTGAAGTCGATGCGCGATGCAACGCCGCACGAAGGTTTGTTCGACAGCGACCAGTCCCGGCTGTATCAATCGCTGCTGGATCAGCAGCTAAGTCAGACGCTGGGTTCCAGCACGCGCGGCTTCGGCCTCGCGGCGATGATCGAGACGCAGTTGTCACGGCGGAATGAAGCGCCGCTACCGGCGGAGGGGCCGCTGGAACTTGCACCCAAGACACGGGCTTTCCCGCTGCAGCCGGAGCTCAAGGCACTGCCCTTGCGGCAGCCCGCGGAGTCGGGGTTCAAACTGCCGCAGCCGATTATTCCTACACGAACCCCGGGTCCTGCCGCGGCGGCGCCGACCGGGACCGTGCCGGCGATTACTGCCGTACAACGTTCCTTCGTCGACCGCATGCTGCCTGCCGCGCTTGCCGCTCAGCGCGCTTCCGGCATTCCGGCGCGGTACATGGTGGCCCAGGCGGCGCTGGAAACCGGTTGGGGCAGGTCGGAACCCAAGGGCGCCGACGGCACCACCAGCTTCAATATTTTCGGCATCAAGGCGGGCGCCAACTGGCGGGGCCCGACGGTGGAGTCGAGGACCACCGAAGTGATCATGGGCGTGGCGCAAACCCGTGTCGAGCGCTTCCGCGCCTACGGTTCGCACGAAGAGGCGTTTTCCGACTACGCCAAGCTCATGATGCGCAGCCCGCGCTATGCGGCAGTGCGCGAGGCGCGCGATCCCGCCGACTTTGCGCGCGGTCTGCAGTTGGCGGGCTATGCCACGGATCCCAAGTACGCGGCAAAACTCGAGCGCATCATCGGCGGGGCGGCCCTGAGGCAGTCCATGATCGGCTGAGTGCCGCGTTCGCGGCGAGTCCCCGCCTGATGCTGGCACGCAGGTTGCTCTATTTCTGCTGAATCCTCAACTTGCGGCAAGTTTTGCCGTTATATGGGTTCCATAGCGGAGACATCATGGGCATTTCCAGTATTGGCTTCAGCGGACTGAATGCGGCACAGGCCGGCCTGCTGACCACCGGCCACAACATCTCCAACGCGTCGACGCCCGGCTATCATCGCCAGGAGATCGTGCAGAGCGCCAATGGCTCGCTGTTTACCGGGGCCGGTTTCATTGGCCAGGGCACGCATGTGCAGACCGTCAAGCGCGTCTACGACGAATTCCTCGGCCGCCAGGTACTGAATGCCGAGGCCGGAGCGACCGAGATGGAAACCTATCGTGCGCAGATCAGCCAGATCGACAATCTGCTGGCCGATCCGAGCGCCGGCCTGTCGCCCGCGCTGTCAGCCTTCTTCAAGGGCCTGCAGGACGTTGCGGCCAACCCGGCTTCAGTTGCCGGCCGGCAATCCATGCTGTCCGCCGCCGAGGCCCTGGTGGCACGGTTTCAAGGGCTGGATCAGCGATTCTCGGAAATCCGCGAAGGCACCAACCAGCAGATCTCGGCACAGATCGGCCAGATCAATGTCTTCAGCACGCAACTGGCCGACATCAACCAGCGCATCATCATGGCGCAGGCGTCGGGCACCAATCAGCAGCCGAATGACCTGCTCGATCAGCGCGACACGATGCTGAGGGATCTGAACAAGCTGGTCCGCGTCAGCACGGTGACCCAGAGCGATGGCAGCTTCAATGTTTTCATCGGCCAGGGGCAGCCGCTGGTGGTCGGCACCCGGTCTTCCAGCCTGCAGGCCGTTGCCGCGGCGGACGATCCGCAGCGCAAGACCGTGGCAATAGTTGGCGCTGGCGGTACGGCGCAACTCCTGTCGGAGTCGCAGATCAACGGCGGCAGCCTCGGCGGTTTGTTGAGCTTCCGCAACGAGAGCCTCGATGCGGCGCAAAACGCCCTGGGCCGGATCGCCGTGACGCTGGCGCAGAATTTCAATGACCAGCACCGCCTCGGGCAGGATCTGACCGGTGCCATGGGCCAGGATCTGTTCACCGTGGCAGACCCGATCGTGCGCGTGAACAGCGGCAATGGCGGCAGCGGGACGCCTGCCATCGGCATCGATGCGGCGACTGTTTCCGAGCTGACCGGCAGCGATTACCGGCTGAGTTTCGTCGGCGGCAATTACCAGTTGATCCGCCTTGCCGACAACCAGACGCGGACCTTCGCCAGCCTGCCGCAGACCGTGGACGGAATCACGATCGACGCGGCTACCTGGCTGCCTGCCGCCGACGACAGCATCCTGATCCAGCCGACTCGCGCCGGCGCCAGGGAAATCGGCCTGGCCTTGTCCGACGTGCGCCAGATTGCCGCGGCGGCGCCCATACGCAGCACGGCCAGCCTGGCCAATACCGGCACCGGAAAAGTCACCGCCGGCACGGTCGACGCGCCACCGCCGCCCAATCCGGATTTGCAGCACCGGGTGACGATAAGCTTTACCAGCGCGACGAGCTTCGATGTGTTCGATGTCACCACATCCACCACGCTGGCCAGCGGCGTGGCCTACGCCAGCGGCAGCGATATCGCCTACAACGGGTGGACCGTGCGGATCTCCGGGAACCCAGCCAGCGGCGACGCGTTCAGCGTCGAGGCCAATGCCAATGGCGTTGCCGACAACCGCAACATCGTGCTGCTCGGCGGCTTGCAGACCCGCAACACCATAGGCGCCGAGGCCGGATCGGCACCGACTGCGACCTATCAGGGCGCCTATGCCCAGATCGTCAGCGCGGTCGGCAGCAAGACCAACGAAGTCGAGGCCATCGGGGCCGCCCAGCAAGGCCTGGTCGACCATGCCGCGCAGGCCCTGGAGTCGCTCGCCGGCGTCAATCTGGACGAAGAGGCGGCCAAGCTGCTGCGCTACCAGCAGGCCTATCAGGCGTCCGCCAAAGTGCTCGAAATTGCCACCAGAATATTCGATGAAATTCTCGCCCTCGGCCGCTAAGTCGGCCATCACCGCAGGAGAATTCGATGCGCGTCAGTAGCGGCATGATCTTCGATGCTGGCATTGCCAGCATCAACCGGCAAACAGCGTCCCTGCTCAAGGTCCAGCAGCAGATCGCCAGCGGCCGCCGGATCCTTACGCCCAGCGACGACCCGGTCGCCGCCGCGCGTGCTCTGGAGGTGACCCAGGCCAGCGACATCGTTGCCCAGTTCAAGGAGAATCAGAACTACGCCGTGTCGGCCCTCGGCATCGAGGAGGTGCAGCTCGGCGCAGCCACCGATGTCATCGGCCGGGTGCACGAACTGGCGGTTCAAAGCACCAATTCGACGCTGACGGACAGCGCCCGTGCCGGCATTGCCACCGAGTTGCGCGCACGCTTCGACGAACTGCTCGGCATCGCCAATTCCGGCGATGGCACCGGCAATTATCTGTTTGCCGGTTTCATGAGTTCGACCACGCCGTTTGCCGGCACGGTGGACGGCATTCTTGCCGGCAGCGACGTCGTCTATCAGGGCGACGACGGTCAGCGCAAGCTGCAGGTCTCGCCGACCCGCGTCATCGAGGTGAGCGACGCCGGCAGCGACTTGTTCCGACGCATCGCCAGCGGCAATGGCTATTTCGCCACCGACTATGCGGCGGGCAACAGCGGCACCGGAGTCATCAACTCCGGCGCGGTCAGCAATCCCGCCGCCTGGAATGCATCGGCTTCGCAGCAGGTCGCGATCAACTTCACGGTAACCGGGGGTGTCACCAGCTATGACCTGGTCGACACCGTGAGCGGCAACTCGCTGCTGACCGGCGCGGCCGCACCGGCTGCACCGGGCGCCCAGCGCGTGTTCCAGGCCGGTCAGCCGATCGTGCTCAGCGCACAGGGAGCCGAAGCTCCTTTCGATCTCGGCGCCAGCGTCACGATCACCGGTGCGACGGCCGACGGCGACAGCTTCACGCTGGCACCGGGCGGCTCGCAGAGCGTATTCACCACGGTGGCAAGATTGATCGGCGCGCTGGAGGCGCCGGCCGGAACGCCGGCGGCCAAAGCCCAATTGGCGTCGGAGGTCGGGTTTGCCGTGACCAACCTTTCCCATGCCGCCAACAGGATTTCGGAGACGCGCTCCCTGGTGGGTTCGCGCATGAACGAGCTTGACTCGCTGGGCAGTTTGAACGAAGACCTCGACCTGCAATACCAGCAGACCTTGTCCACCCTGCAGGACGTCGATTACGCCAAGGCGGTATCCGACCTCACGCGCAAGCAATTCGAACTGGAAGCGGCCCAGCAATCCTTTTTCAAGATCTCACAACTTTCACTGTTCAATTTCCTGTGATGCCACCGAACCGCCAGCGCCAACTCCTTCCCGCCGCCGTCATCGCCATCGCGCTGGCCGGCTGCGGTTCGCTCAACTATCCGGGGCCATCGGCGCTGGACGGAAATTTCCCTGCGCAAGGGCCGATCATTCCGGACACCGCGCTGAACCTGACGAGGTCGATGCAGATACCGCTGGACAAGGTGGTCGCCTGGGGCTTGTATGCGGGCGCCGCTTGGCTGATTCTCGATCCCCTGGCGCCCAACTGGGAAATCGAGCAGGCAAACTTCCCGGATCGCCACTACCACCTGTCCCTGAAAATGAAGCGGCTCTATTCCGGCGGCGCGGGCGAAGCACGGGTCGTGTTCCACCAGCGGGCCAAGGAACTGATGCGCCAGAACGGCTACGATACCTATGCCGTCGTCGAATACACGGAAGGCCTCGAATCATCGCTGCTCGGGTCGCAGCGCGTGGCGCAGGGGGTGATTCAGCTCACGCGCCGCTGAGCGCCTGGCGGGCTATCCGGCCGCCGCGCGCAACAGCATTCCCAGCGCCTCGAAGCCGCGATTGAACACGCCTTCCATGGCGGCCCCCAGATAGGGCAGCGACAGCATCAGGACGAAGAAGCCCAGCGCCAGGGTCACCGGAAAACCGACCGCAAACAGGTTCAGTGTCGGCGCGACGCGCGCCAGCACTCCCAGCGCAATATTGGTCACCAGCAGCGCCGTGATCAGCGGCAATGCCAGCAGCACGCCGAGGCTGAACATCATCGCCGCCGAGTTCAGCAGCGACGACAGCGCCACGGCGTGAAAAGGCGCAAGGCTGACCGGCAGCAGGGTGAAACTTTCGGCGAGCACGCTGAGCAGCAGCAGATGGCCGTTCATGGCGAGAAATATCATGGCCGTCAGGAAGCCGAGAAACTGGGTCATCACCGGCGTCAAGCCGCTGCTGCTCGGATCGAAAAACGTGGCGAAGGAAAGGCCCATCTGCAGGCCGATCAGCTCTCCGGTGACATCCAGCGCCGCCATGGCGATGCGCAGGGCAAAGCCCATCATGACGCCGATCAGCAACTGTTCGGCGATCACCAGCAGGCCCAGCCACGATCCGGGGGCCAGCGGCGGGGGCGGCGGCAGCGCCGGCGACAGGGCCAGGGTGACGGCCAGGCCCATGACCAGGCGCACTCGCATCGGCAGCGCCGCATTGTTGAACACCGGCGCGGCGGCCAGCAGGCCGAGTATCCGCGTCAGGGGAAAGACAAACAAGCTGAGCCAGGCATCGAGCTGCGCCGAGCTGAGGGTAATCATTAGGGTCTGTTCTCAATCATCCGGCGGATGGCGTTGAGGCCAGACGCGGATGGATGCAAGGCGGAGGACGCCGGCAAGGGTAATCCCTTGCCAAGTCTGACAACGCCGCAGACGCCGCGTCCGGCCTCAACCCGAAGGGCCGGGTCACCAACGCAACGGCGAAGCCGTTGCGTTCGTTCCCAGGCTAGCGCACGCCCGCAGCCGCAAGCGGCTGCGGAGCGGACGCGCTGCGGCGTTGCGGCTCCTGGCGAGGTATCAACATCGCGGCGTCGCCGCGCCTTGCATCGCATCCCGATTTGATCCCGGCGCCACCGTCGCATGATTGGGAACAGACCCTAGCCTATGAGTCCCGGAATCGATTCGTAGAGGCGGCGCATGTAGTCGGTCAACATGGTCAGCATCCACGGTCCGGCCAGAATCAGCGTGACAAAGATGGCCAGAAGTTTCGGCACGAAAGAGAGCGTGGCTTCGTTGATCTGGGTGGCTGCCTGGAAAATGCTGACGATGAGTCCGGTCACCAGGGCGGCCGCGAACAGGGGTGCCGAAATCAGCAGGGTCAGCTCGACTGCGCTGCGTCCTATTTCGATGACGGTGGTCGGAGTCATGCGCCGAAACTCAGGACCAGCGAACCGATCAGCAGGTTCCAGCCGTCGACCAGCACGAACAGCATGACCTTGAAGGGCAGGGCGACGATCACCGGCGACATCATCATCATGCCCATGGACATCAGCACCGAGGCCACGATCATGTCGATGATGAGGAAGGGAATGAATATGATGAAGCCGATCTGGAAGGCAGTCTTGAGTTCCGAGGTGACGAAGGCGGGAATCAGCACGCGCATCGGGATTTCATCGGCGCTTGCCGGCACTGGCTGTTTCGCGATCTTGGTGAAGGTGGCGAGATCGGCATCGCGCACCTGTTTCATCATGAAGGCGCGCAGTGGTACGGCGCCTTTTTCGAGGGCCTGCTGAAAGTTGATCCGGTTTTCCGACAGCGGCAGATAAGCTTCGGCGTAAATGCGATCGCCGACCGGCGCCATGATGAAGAACGTGAGGAACAGCGCGAGCCCGACCATCACCTGGTTGGGCGGCGAGGTCTGGGTTCCCATCGCATGGCGCAGCAGGGAAAAGACGATGATGATGCGGGTGAAGCTCGTCATCATGAGCACCAGCGCCGGCAGGAAGCTGAGGCTGGTGAGCAGCAGCAGGGTCTGGATCGACAGTGACCACTGGACGCCGCCGCCCGCCGCTGGCGTACTGGTGACCGCCGGCATGGCCTGGGCCAAGGCCAGTGCCGGCGACAGCAGCGCAGCGGCGAGAAGGAGCAGGCGGCAGTACATGGTCAGGGCTTGCGCATCAGGCCTTGCAGCCAGCCCGGCATCGCTTCGGCAGGCGGCGGCGTGGCGAGCGGCTGGCGGGGAATTTCGGCGAGGGCGGTGACGCGACCCGGAGCAACGCCGAGCACCAGCCAGGTGCTGCCCACTTCGACGATCACCACCCGCTCGCGTCCGCCTACCGCCGTGGCGGCGACCACGCGCATCAGGCCGGCCGCCGTTCCGCGTTGCAAGGTCAGCTTCTTCAGCAGCCAGAGGCTGCCGATCAGCAGTGCCAGGATGCCCGCCACGCCGAGCAGCATCTGCGGCAGGCCGCCGCTGCTTACCGACGGCAGTGGCGGCGCCGCTTGCGCCAAGGCTTCGGCGGCGGTCAGGAACAGCGTGATGGTGGAAACGACAAGTTTGCGCATGCACATCCGGAAACGCGAGGCCGCATCGTGGCGCGGCGAGGAGTGGATGCGAGGATAAGCCGGAGCTTCCCCGAAGAAGGCGGAAAGGAAAGGGACGAAGCGCCGACTTATCAGCGGTTCAGCTTGCGGATGCGTTCCTGCGGCGTGATGATGTCGGTCAGGCGGATGCCGAACTTGTCGTTGACCACGACAACCTCGCCCTGGGCGATCAATGTGCCGTTGATCAGCACGTCCATCGGTTCTCCGGCCAGGCCCTCGAGTTCGACCACCGAGCCGTGGGCCAGTTGCAGCAGATTGCGGATGGATATCTTGGTACGCCCCAGTTCCACGGTGAGCGCGACCGGAATGTCCATGATCATGTCGAAGCCCCGCGGTGCCTGGGGACTGCCGCCGGTTTCGGAAAACTGTTCGAAAATCTGCGCTGGCTGGATGGTCGGGGCGGGCTGGGCGCCGGCGGCGCCTTGCTCATTCATGGCACTGGCCCAGTCGTCGTCCGAGATCTGCGGTTCGGCGCCGGCCGACGCGGTAGTTTGGTTCATTTCAGGCTCCTGATGTCGTCGCGGCAATGACAATGCCGAGCATGATAATCATGTTTGCTCTTCCGCGAGGAAACGTCCGACTTTCAGGGCGTACTGACCGTTCTGGATGCCGTAGCGGGATTCGATCAAAGGCACACCATCGACCGTCGCCTGGATCGTATCGTCGATGGTCAGCGGAATCACGTCGCCGACTTTCATGTTGATGATTTCGCCGAGTTTGACTGTCGTGTGCCCGAGATTGGCCACCAGTTCGACTTCGGCCGCCTGCAATTGCCGGGTGAGCATGCTGGTCCAGCGATTGTCCGACGAAGTCTGCTCGCTGTGCATCGTGCTGTGGAGCACATCGCGGATCGGCTCGACCATCGAATAGGGCAGGCAGATGTGCAGTTCCGAGCTGTTTCCGGCGAATTCGAGATTGAAGGTGATGGAAATCACGACTTCCGACGGCGTCGCGATGTTGGCGAACTGGGTATTCATTTCCGAGCGCACGAACTCGAAGGTCAGCGGAAACACCGGTTGCCACGCCTTCTGGTATTCGGCGAAAACCACGCCGAGCAATCCCTGGATGATACGTTGCTCGGTCGGCGTGAAATCGCGTCCCTCGATACGGGTGTGGAAACGTCCGTCGCCGCCGAACATGTTGTCCACGACGAGAAATACCAGGTTCGGATCGAGCACGATCAGGCCGGTGCCGCGCAAGGGCTTGGCCTGGATCAGGTTGAGGTTGGTCGGCACCACCAGGTTGCGGATGAACTCGCTGTACTTCTGCACCTTGATCGGGGCCACCGACACTTCGACGCCCTTGTGCATGTAGTTGAACAGGCCGATGCGCAGATAGCGGGCGAAGCGCTCGTTGATGAGCTCCATCGTCGGCATGCGGCCGCGCACGATGCGCTCCTGGCGTCCCAGATCGTAGGGGCGGACGCCGCCGACTTCTTCTATTTCGGCGGGTGCGTCGTCTGCTTCGCCGGCCACTCCCTTGAGCAGGGCGTCAACTTCTTCCTGGGAGAGAAAATCCTGGGCCATGGGCTTCAGCGTCCCGCAAGGACGAGGAATTACTGGATGATGAAGCTTGAGAATAGCACGGATTGCACCGGGGCACTGGGGTCTGCGGCCTCTGCGGGCGCCGCGTCGGCGCCGGTTTTGGGCGTTTCCGCGGAAGGGTCGATGACCCGGTTCGCGACATCCCGCAACTCGTTGGCCAAGCGCTGCACGCCCGTCGCGGAGTTGAGTTCGGAGGCTTTCTTGCTCATCAAGGCCAGGGTGATGCGATGCTTCAGTTCGGGCTCGTACTGCTTGATCAATTCCTGTCCTTGCTGATCGCTGAGCTTCATTTGCACCTCGGCCTGCAGGTAGGCTTCCTGCGACTCGGTTTGCAGCTTGACGGTGAACGCCTTGTCGAACTTGTAGAAGACGGGCGGGCCGAGGTCGGTCTTCTTCTTTGCCACTTCGCGTTTTGCGGGCTCGGCGCCGTTTTGGCCTTCCGCCGCGGCCGGCTTCTTCAGCAGAAAGAACGCGGCGCCGCCCCCCAGTGCCAGGCACACCACGCCGACGAGGCCGAACAACAGCCATTTGCCCCGGTTCTTTTTGGGTGGGGCCTCGACGGCGTCGGCTTCAGGCTTTTTTGCATCTGGCATTTATGTTCTCCACGGTTTTTCTTTGGTCTTTCGCCGTGCGTCGGGCGCATCGGTCACAGGCGTCATTCTACGGTGGTCTGCGCATCATGCCGGTGCGCGCATGACGCCCAGGTCCGATTCCGATCTAGGCGAACAGGTCCACCATGCCGCGGCCGCTGCCGCTGCGCCACGCCGGGGCGATTTCCATTTCGGCGCCGGGCAGGGTGACAAGCTGCGCATTGTCGCGATCCGCCGGCCGATCTTGATGCCCTGCATGCATGGATTTGGAATCGTGACGGGAATCGGCGCCGACGTGGGTATGCGCCAGCGTGATGCCGGCATCGGCGAGTACCTCGCGCAAGCGCACCATCGAGTTCTCCAGGGTCTCGCGCACGGCGGCGTGGGGCGAGGCGAAACTGGCGCTGAGCTGGTCGCCCTCGAAGCGCATGGTGACTTCGATGCGGCCGAGCTGGGGCGGGTTCAGCACCAGATCCGCCTGCTGGCGGTTGGTGCCGGCCATCCAGGTCAGCTTCTGGCCCACCTCGTCCTGCCAGCCGGCGCGGCCGAGATGGGTGGCCACCGGCAGATCCGGAATGCGCGCGGTCGAAGTTCGGGCTTCGCTTGCCTGAACGCCGAACGCAGCGGGATTGCTGGCGACGCGTTCGATCACGGCGCGGAAGTCGCCCGGCTCTTGTTCCAGGCTTGCCGTACGGGTGCCGGTCCGACCTGGCTCGGCAGTAATTGCCGCATCAACGGCAAGCTTGTCCGGGCGGCGCGCGTTCTCCGCGGCAGGTATGGCCGCGCTGCGGCCCGCCTGCTGCTGTCCCTTGCGGGAATCGCGTGTGTCGGCGACGACGGGCAGGCCGGGTGCCGACAAAGTTGGCGCTGACGCCACGGCGTGGGCCGTCTCGCCTGAAATCACCGGCGCGGCGGGCAACACGCTGGCGGCCACGACGAGCGGCAGTGCTGCGGGCTCAGGCTGCGGGGCGGGCAGCAGCGCCGGCTCGGCTTCGGGAGCGACTTCGGCGCCGGTATCGGCCGACGCGACAACTGCCGCGACCAGCGCGGGTTCTATTTCGACGACAGGCGGTGCATCCTGCGCCAGCAGCGGAAACAGGCTGCCGGGCACGGCCGCGGGATCTGCGGTCGTTGATGCCGCTGCCGTGCCCGGCAAGGGCAATTCCTCGGCCAGCGTCTTGCCGGTGCGAGCCACCGCCTTGCCACCCAGGGACTTCAACACGTCGGCAAACGTGGCGGGAGCCGCCGGGATTTCCGCGCTGTTGAATTCCCCGGCGCGCGATACGTTACCGTGCCCCACAGGCTGGGTCGAGGGGGTGGCAGAGGGTATCGCCTTGAGTATGTCAGCCATATGCATTTCCTTCCGGACTGGAACGTCACACGATGGTTATGCAAGGCCTATGCCATAGGCCGGCGACGAGCCTAGACGGCGGGGATGGCCGTGGAAAAGAGCTGAAAAAGATTCTGTCCCGTGCCGTTTTCGGCGTGGCGGCGGGCGCCGTGTTCGTCGCTGGTTTTTTGTTCGCCGCGCGCCTCCTCACCGGCGGCGCGGGCGCGGTGCCGGTCGGCAAGGGTATTGAAAGCACGGACTTTTCCATGCTTGCCCATCCAGTCCTGTTGTCCGACCAGGGTCCGTTGCCGGGTTGCCTCCACCGATTGGGCGGCGGGGACGATCGCGTCGTCGATACGTGCCAGGAAGCGGCTGTAATTGCTCCATTCGCTCTGGCCTATGCCGTTTGCGGCGGCGGCCATGAAGCGCGCGTGATATTCCTCGCGGTACTGCACCAGCAGCGCCAGGCGCTTGGTGGCTTCCTGTTCGCCGGCAATCAGTTCGCCCAGTTCGCGCGCGGCCTGGTCAAGACGCATTTGCGAAAGATCGAGGAGAGGCTGTAGGGGGAAGATGGGAGACATGGTGGTGGTCGCTCGGCGAAAGGGTGGCGGGATCGATGGATTCAGAAGGCAAACAGTTCGGCCAGCCGCAGCCGCGAACCCTGGCTGTCGGCACGTTCGTTGATGGATTGCTGAAGAAAGGCTTCCAGCCGCGGATACAGCGCGATCGCCCGGTCCAGCAGGACGTCCGAGCCGGGCGCGTAGGCACCGACGGCAATCAGGTCGCGGCCGCGCTGGTAGCGCGAATACAACTGCTTGAACTGGCGCGCGAGTTCGATCTGTTCCGGCGCGATGATCTGGTTCATCACGCGCGAAATCGACTGTTCGATGTCGATTGCCGGATAGTGCCCGGCGTCGGCCAACTGGCGGCTGAGCACGATGTGCCCGTCGAGAATGGCCCGTGCCGAGTCGGCAATCGGATCCTGCGGATCGTCGCCTTCGGTGAGCACGGTATAGAAGGCCGTGATCGAGCCGCCGCCGACCGGACCGTTGCCGGCGCGTTCGACCAGTTGCGGCAGGCGGGCGAAGACCGAGGGAGGGTAGCCGCGCGTGACCGGCGGCTCGCCGACGGCCAGGGCGATCTCGCGCTGCGCCATGGCATAGCGCGTCAATGAATCCATGATCAACAGGACGTGGCGGCCTTCGTCGCGAAAACTCTCGGCTATCGCCGTCGCATAGGCGGCACCCTGCAGACGCAGCAGCGGGCTGACGTCGGCCGGCGCGGCGACCACGACGGAGCGCGCGCGGCCATCCTGGCCGAGGTTCTGTTCGAGAAATTCCTGTACTTCGCGGCCGCGTTCGCCGATCAGGCCGACGACGATGCGATCGGCTTCGGTGTAGCGCGCCATCATGCCCAGCAGCACGCTCTTGCCGACACCGGAACCGGAGAACAGGCCGAGACGCTGGCCGCGACCGACGGTCAGCAGGCCGTTGATGGCGCGGATGCCGACGTCCATGCTGTGGCGGATGGGTTCGCGCTGCAGCGGATTGAGCGGCCGGCTGGCCAGCGAGTGGCGCCGGGCAGTGACCAGCGGTCCGAGATCGTCGAGCGGTCGGCCGTTGCCATCGACCACCCGTCCCAGCAGCTCGTCGCCGACCGGCAGGTGTTTGGTTCGATCCTGCGCGCGACGCATCGCCAACGGCCGCTGGCCGAGCACCGGTGCTGAGCTGGGTGCTTCCTGGGGCAATACCAGGGCTCCCGGTGCCAGTCCGTAGACATCTTCGGCCGGCATCATGAACAGGCGATCTCCGGCAAAACCGACGACTTCGGCTTCGACCGTGCCTGTGTTCGGCATCTCGATGCGCACCACGGCACCCAAGGGCAGTTTCAATCCGGTGGCTTCCATCACCAGGCCGTTGATGCGGGTCAGCCTGCCGCCGATTTGGTGGGCCTGAGCGCCGGCGACCTGAACCCGGCATTGATCGAGATATTGAGTCAGGCCTTGCGTGTTCATGCTTGCTCCGTGTCGTCTGCGACGAGCCAGGGCGTGTGTTGGTCGAGTGAGCCAATCACCCGCTGCCAGCGCGTGGCGAGGCGGGCATCGAGGTGTGTGCCCCCCGTTTCAATAACGACATCGCCGCGTCCAAGTTGAGGATCTTCCTGGATGCGGTGCCCTGCGCGTCCCAGCTGCTCGCCGGCCTGGCTGCGCACCAGTGCGGCGTCTTCGACATTGAGGTGTATGGTTCCGTGCTGCGCGGGCAAATGGGTCAAGGCTTCGCGAATCGCCTCGAGCACGACTTGCGGCCGCACGTCGATGGTCTGATGGATCACGCGGCGGGACACTTCGAGGGCCAGCGCCAGGAGTTCGTTGGCGGTGGCGCGCTCGAGGTCGGCAACGCCTTCGTCGAATCGGGAAATCGCTCGCGCCAGTTGCATGGCCAGTACGCGTCCGTCGGCTTCGGCCGTTTCGCGGCCGGCTTTGAGGCCGTCGATGCGGCCCAAGTCGAAGCCGGACTGGTAGCCTTCCTGCCGTGCGGATTCGCGCAGGGCGGCTGCTTCCTGGTGGCCGAAAACCTGTCCGCCGGCGGCGGCCTGGGCCGCCCTGGCGGAACTCCTGACGCTGCTTCCGGCACTGCCGACGGCATCGCTGAAGTTGGTCAGCGCCAGCGGCTTCCAGGTCGGCTCGGGCGCTTTTTTGCTTGGCGGAGAGAGAATTTTATTTTGTCCCGGAACGTTGCAGATGGTCGGCTGTATCCGTCTTGCCATGATGGATAATCTCAAAAAGGCCACCGCATGTTTATCCGTGAATTACGCGGCAAACTGCGGTATCTACGTAGGCGTTTAGTAATAGATTCGGGAAGCCGGTTTCCCAAAGGCCGGGGGATGTCGTGTGCGTTGCGGGCATTCCGGTTGTGTCAAGGCGACGGAAGGCCGCCGCAGGTCTGTCGGCAAGCTTTGCTTGTGGCTGGGAAGTTGCCGGCGACCGACCTTGTCGCGCGGACTTGTAGGGCGGACTTGTAGGGCGGACTTCAGTCCGCCATCCACCGCCGGCCGGCTGAAGCCGGCCCTACAAGGCCATCGTAATCCGGCCGGCTGAAGCCGGCCCTACAGCGCCATCGTTATCCGTCCGGCTGAAACCGGCCCTGCACGAAATCTAGAGAATCAGTTCCATTCCTTCGCGGGCCAGCAGTATTTCCAGGCCGCCGACAGCCGGCGAGGCATGCCCCGTATGTTCGAGTGCCGCCGCGAACGCCTGCTCCAGCGCGTCGTCGCTGCGCGTCGGTTCGTGGTGGGTGCACACCAGAGTCTTCACGCCTATGCGCGACGCCCAGGCGATGCTGCCTTCGAGGGTGCCGTGGCCCCAGCCGATCCGGGTGGGATACTCGGCCGCGGTGTAGGAGCAATCGGCGATCATGATGTCGAGACCCGCCAGCGCTTGGTCGAGCTGCGCCTGCTGCTGGTCGATCATCTGCTGGAACTCGGCGTAACCCTCGTCGGCCGGATCGTAGATGTTGGGCCAGGGTTCGTGGTCGCCGGTGAAGAACACCGACTTGCCGTTGCAGTCGACGCGATAGCCGAAATTCACCACAGGATGGTTGAGCAGCAGCGGCGTGACGCTGGCATCGCCGACTTGCACGGATTCGCCGACCCGCAGGGTGCGGTACTCGATGCCGGCCTTCATCTCCGCTTCGCGTACCGGGAAGTAGCTGTACTGCAGTTGTACTTCCATGACCTGTTCGATGCCGCGCCCGGCAACCACGTCGTAGCCGCCGTGGATGCGGATCGAGTTGCCGGGGATGTACAGCGGCGTGAAGAACGGCAAACCCTGGATGTGGTCCCAGTGCGTATGGGTCATGTAGATGCTGGCCTGCACCGGCATTTGCTTCAGGAGTTCCTGGGCCAGCGGGAATATCCCGGTGCCGGCGTCGAAAATCAGCAGCGCGCCATCGTCGCTGCGCACTTCGATGCAGGTCGTGTTGCCGCCGTAGCGAATGGTGTGCGGGCCGGGCGCCGGAATCGAACCGCGCACGCCCCAGAAGCGCACTTTCACGGCGTTTCTTTCACTGCTCGCTGGCCAACTGGGCGAACACCATGGCTTCCGCGACGATCTTTTCCAGTGAGCCCGGCGCAAGCCGCGCCAGGAGATTCTCCGGATCGTCGCCAAAGCGCGCTGCGGCTGCCGGGGCTTCCGTGTCGCGCCAGGGGTTGCCGCTGTCGCCGATTTCGCGAAAGCGCACCAGTTGGTCCGCCGTCCGCACGCAGTCGAGCATGGCAGACGCCGCGGCCGCGGGCTGGTGATGGTCGCGGATGCAGTCGATCAGGTGTGCGGGAAAGGTCCAGCGCTTCGCCAGGCGGGCGCCGACAACGCCGTGATCGACGCCGATCACGATGCGTTCGGCTTCGTGCAGGGGCAGCGAGTTTTCCTTGGCGTAAGCCAGCGCGTCGTGGAACTCCGCCGACAGGAACTGCACGAACACCACCTTGCCGAAATCGTGCAGCAGCCCGGCGATGTAGCAGTCGCCCGGGTCCGCTTCGTCGTCGGCGAACTGGATTGCCAGCTGCCGGGCGACGCCGGCGACCACCAGCGAGTGCAGCAGGTAGCGCTGGATGTCGAAGCCGGCGGCATTCATGCGCGGCAGTATGCCGGCGGCGGCAAAACCCAGGGCCAGGTTCTTGATCGTGTTGATGCCGAGATAGACCACGGACTGGCCGATCGAGGTGATCTTGGTCGGCAGGCTGTAGTAGGCGGAATTGATGACCTTGAAAATCTTCATGGTCATCACCGGATCCTTTTCGATCACCGCGACAATTTCCTTGGGCAGGCAATTGATATTGCGCGTGAGTTCGAGGATGCGCTGCACGCTGCGCGGAAATGCCGGCATGCGCTCGACAGCCGTGTCCAGTTTGCGTTCGAGTTCGGGTGTCAGTGCGCTCAAGTTTGGCAGCCTCGGTGGAGTCGGCATTATAGCCACCGATCCTGGGCGAAACGGCACGCGCCAGGGCCGATTGCGGCATGGTTGCGATTCGGTCCGACTTCAGCGCGCAGGCATTGTATTGTGCACTTGATGACGAGCTGCCGACCGAGGTCGGATGCTTTGGGACAAGCTTTGCAAACGCATCCACAGGAGATTCGCATGACCGACGGCATCGATCAGGGCGCGCGCGCCGTCCCGCCAACGCCAACTCTTGGCGAGGCCTTCAAGTACTGGCTCAAGCTCGGCTTCATCAGCTTCGGCGGGCCTGCCGGGCAGATCGCGATGATGCATCAGGAGCTGGTCGAGCGGCGGCGCTGGATCTCCGAACACCGCTACCTGCACGCGCTCAACTACTGCATGCTGCTACCCGGGCCGGAGGCGACCCAGCTCGCCATCTACATCAGCTGGCTGCTGCACGGCGTGAAGGGCGGGGTGATGGCCGGCGTGCTGTTCTTCCTGCCGGCCTTCGTCCTGCTTTCGCTGCTGGCCGGCATCTATCTTTCCTGGGGCGACGTGCCGCTGGTGCAGGGCATTTTCTACGGCATCAAGCCGGCGGTGGTCGCGGTGGTGCTGTTCGCCGCCTGGCGCATCGGCTCGCGCTCGATCAGGAACGAAATCCTGTTCGGCATCGCGGCCCTGGCCTTCGTCGGCATCTTTTTCTTCAGGATCGATTTTCCCTGGATCGTGCTGTCCGCCGGAATTCTCGGCGCCATCGGCGGCAAGCTGTTGCCGGCGAAGTTCCGTGGCGGCGGCGCGCACGGCGTTTCGCACCAGGCCTATGGTCCGGCCATCATCGACGACGAAACGCCGCCGCCGGCGCATGCGAAGTTCTCCTGGGCCAGGCTTGGCCTGACGACCCTGGTTTTCGTCGCGATCTGGGCCGTGTCGATGCTGGGGCTGGGGGCGGTGCCCGAACTCGTCAACATGGGCGAATTCTTCACCAAGGCGGCCTTCCTCACCATCGGCGGCGCCTATGCGGTGCTGCCCTATGTGTATCAGGGCGCCGTGGAGCATTTCGGCTGGCTCAGCGGTCCGCAGATGATGGACGGCCTGGCGCTCGGTGAAACCACGCCGGGACCGCTGATCATGGTGGTGACCTGGGTCGGCTACCTTGGCGGCGCGGCCAAGTCGGTGTTCGCCGATCCCGTCGCCGCAGGTGTCGCCGGCGCGGCGGTGGCAACTTTCTACACCTTCCTGCCGAGTTTCTTTTTCATCCTCGCCGGCGCGCCGCTGGTCGAGGCCACGCGCGGCGAACTCAAGTTCACGGCGCCCCTGACCGCGATCACGGCGGCAGTGGTCGGCGTGATCCTCAACCTCGCTGTCTTCTTCGCCTGGCACACCTTCTGGCCCAAGGCGACCGATGCCGCCCCCTTCGCCGGTCCCTTCGACGTGTTCCCGCTCGTCGTCGCCATCGCAGCGTTTGTCGCGCTGTGGAAATACAAGGCCGACATCATGAAAGTGATAGGCGTCTGCGCGGCGCTGGGCCTCGGACTTTCTCTTGTGCGATGAAGGGTGGGGAAAATGGATCAGGCGTGAGCGGCCGCAATGAATTCGGCCTGAAATGACACTCGCTGTCGACGCGGCCGCGGAAGTGCGCCTGCTCCTGATCGGCCGCGGCCTGCGTGCTTTTGTCGATGGCTATGTGGCGATACTGCTACCGGCCTATCTGCTGGCGCTGGGCTACGACACCTGGCATGTCGGCCTGCTCAGCACCGCGACTTTGCTGGGGTCGGCGCTGGCCACGCTGGCGCTCGGCGTCTGGGGGCATCGCGCCGCGCCGCGCACTCTTCTGCTGGCGGCGGCGCTGCTGATGACGGCCACCGGGCTGGGTTTTGCCGGGCTGTCGGACTTCTGGCCGCTGCTGCTGGTGGCCTTCGTCGGCACCCTGAACCCGAGCGCGGGCGACGTCAGCGTATTCTTGCCACTGGAGCATTCAAGGCTGGCGATTGCTGCCGAGGGCAATGTCCGTACCCGGCTTTTCGCCCGCTATAGCCTCACCGGAGCTTTATGCGCGGCGATCGGCGCATTGGCGGTCGGGGCACCCGATGCGCTTGCCGGCCTTGGCGTCGATCGGCTGCTGGCGCTGCGCCTGATGTTCGTGGCCTATGCCGGCGTGGGCGCACTGATCTGGCTGCTGTATGCATTGCTGCCCTCGCGTCCGCCGGGAACTCCGGCGCCCGCAATGTCGCCGCTCGGTCCGTCGCGGGGCATCGTGGTCAGGCTCGCCGCACTGTTTTCGGTCGACGCCTTTGCCGGCGGGCTGGTGGTGAACTCCTTGCTGGCCCTGTGGCTGTTCGAGCGCTTCGGCCTCTCGCTGGCGGCGGCAGGCGCCTTTTTCTTCTGGGCGGGTTTGTTGGGTGCGCTTTCGCAACTGGTTGCGCCCCGGCTGGCGCGGCGCATCGGGCTGCTCAATACCATGGTGTTCACCCACATTCCGTCCAGCCTGTTCCTGATCCTCGCCGCATTCGCGCCTGATCTCGGGCTGGCGCTGAGCTTTCTGCTGCTGCGCGCGGCCCTGTCGCAAATGGACGTGCCGACGCGTTCGGCCTACGTCATGGCCGTCGTGACCCCGCCCGAGCGTGCCGCGGCGGCGAGTTTTACGGCGGTGCCGCGCAGCCTCGCTGCGGCATCGAGTCCGACCCTCGCCGGGCTGCTGTTCGCCGGCGGTTGGTTTGCCGCTCCGCTGGTGGCTTGCGGCGTTCTCAAGATCGCCTACGACCTTGCCTTGTGGCGCTCGTTTCGGCGACATGCCGTGGATCAGGTGGTTAGCAAGGTGGAAAGCAGGTAACCGATTAAAATACTTTAGGTGGAAATCAAATCTTTGCAAGACGTTGAATCGTAAATACCCTTTTAAGCGTATGGATTCAGGCGCGCGAATTGCATAACCTCTGCCGATATCAGGCCCGAACGCGGCCTGGCTCTTGGAGGGGGACAGCAGAATGGGTGAGATCAACGGAATCTTTGACACCAGCCGCAAGACGCTGGAGGAGATCGAGCAGCGCCTGGAAATGCCGCGGCGCGAGTTTCTGCAGTTCTGCGCGACGCTGGCGGTGACCATGGGTCTGCCCAGCGGCGCCGAGGCGGCGGTGGCCAAGGCGATCGAATCGGCCAAGCGGCCTTCGGTTATCTGGCTGCACTTTCAGGAATGCACGGGCTGTTCGGAATCGCTGCTGCGGGCCGAGCATCCGACGCTGGAAAAGCTGATCCTCGATGTGATTTCCCTCGATTACCACGAGACGCTGATGGCCGCCGCCGGCCACCAGGCCGAAGCCGCCCGCCGGGACGCGATGAAGGCCAACAAGGGCAAGTACGTGCTGGTGGTCGAAGGCGCGATCCCGACCAAGAACAACGGCATCTACTGCAAGATCGGCGGCCAGACCGCGATCGACATGCTCAAGGAATGCGCGGCCGACGCCGCGGCGGTGATCGCGATCGGTTCCTGCGCTTCCTGGGGCGGCATGCCTTCGACGATTTCGCCCCTGGCCGATTCCAGCCCGACGGGTTCGGCCGGCGTCGCCGAGATCCTCGGCAAGCCGGTGGTGACGATTCCCGGCTGCCCGCCCAACCCATACAACTTCCTCGCCACCGTGGTGCATTTCCTGACCTTCGGCAAGCTGCCCGAAGTCGACAAGCTGGGCCGTCCCAAGTTTGCCTACTCGCGCCTGATCCACGAAAACTGCGAGCGCCGCGCCCACTTCGACGCCGGCCGCTTTGCGATGCAGTTCGGCGACCCCGGCCACCGCCAGGGCTATTGTCTGTACAAGCTGGGCTGCAAGGGCCCCGAGACCTACGCCAACTGTTCGACGCTGGGCTTCGGCGACGCTGGCGAGAACAACTGGCCGGTCGGCTGCGGCCATCCCTGCATCGGCTGCACCGAGAAGGGCGTCGGCTTCCAGAAACCGATCCACCAGGTCGCCAAGATGCTCAACGTGACGCCGCCGCTGCAGTATCCGCGCATCGTCGAGGAGCAGGGCAAGGCGGCTTCCTTCGCCTCTGCCGCCGCCGTGGCGGCAGTTGCCGGCGCAGCGGCCGGCGCGGCGATCATGCTGACGCGCAACCTGGGCCTGTCGCACGCGGCCGAGGAAGCCGAGCGCGCCAAGGACGCTGGCAAACCTGCAACTGCCAAGGCTGGAGAATGATCATGGGCACCCGGCGAGATTTCCTCAAGGGTGTCCTCGCGAGCGGGGCGGCGGCCACGGCCGGCGCCGTGGCGATTCCGGCGGCGGCCCGCGAAACCCGGTCGCGCCCGCCCGAAGCGCTCGGACTGCTCTACGACTCAACGCTCTGCGTCGGCTGCAAGGCCTGCGTCGCGGCCTGCAAGGAGGCCAACAACAATCCCGCGGAGTTTTCCACGGTCGATCACCTGTGGGACACGCCGCTCGATACCTCCGGCTACACCTTCAACCTGATCAAGATGTACCGCAACGGCACCATGGACGCGAAGGATCAGGAGATCAACGGCTACGCCTTCATGAAGACCTCCTGCATGCATTGCGCCGACCCTTCCTGCGTCTCGGCCTGTCCGGTCTCGGCGATGACCAAGGACCCGGTGACCGGCGTGGTCGGCTACAACCCGGACAAGTGCATCGGCTGCCGCTACTGCGTCGCTGCCTGCCCCTTCGGCATTCCGAAGTACCAGTACGACTCGCCCACCGGGCGCATCGGCAAGTGCGAGCTGTGCCGCCATCGCCACAAGGACGGCCACTATTCGGCCTGCGCCGAGGTCTGCCCGACCGGCGCCACGCTGTTCGGTCGCACGGAAGACCTGCTGGCCGAGGCCAAGCGCCGCATCGCGATGAAGCCCGGCGAACTCAATCGTTTCCCGCGCGGCCGTCTGCGCCCGGCGCAGGAAAAGGCACTGCAGGGCAAGCCGGACGGCAAGGGCGAGATGAAGCGCGTCGGCTGGCGTCATGAGCCCGACCAGAGCTACGAGACACCCGCCGGCAAATACCTGCAGCATGTCTATGGCGAGAAGGAGTATGGCGGCACCCAGGTGCTCAAGCTCTCCGGGGTCAATTTCGAGAAGCTCGGCATGCCCAACCTGCCGCCCGATGCAGCCGCGGCGCTGTCCGAGACCATCCAGCACAACCTCTACGGCAACCTGATCATGCCCTTCGCCGTGCTCGGTGCGATGACCTGGGTGGCCAAGCGCAACGTCAAGCCCGAGGATGAATCGTCCGACAAGGAGGGGAGCTGATCATGGCCAACCATCAACATGCGGCACCCGCGCCGGTCGGCGGCAGCCTGGTCAACATCGTGACGCTCAGTTGCGGCGTGCTGATCGCGCTGATGGCGGCGATCCTCGTGGTGCGCTTCCTGTTCGGGCTCGGCGCCGTGACCAACCTCAACGACGGCTATCCCTGGGGCATCTGGATCGCGGTCGATGTGGTGATCGGCTCGGCCTTCGCCTGCGGCGGCTTTTCGGTGGCGATGCTGGTCTATATCTTCAACAAGGGCGAATACCATCCGCTGGTGCGGCCGGCCCTGCTGGCCAGCCTGTTCGGCTACACCCTGGCCGGTGCCGGCGTCATATTCGACCTCGGTCGCTGGTGGAACGTCTGGAACATGTTCTGGCCGGGCTCGATCAATCCGAATTCGGTGATGTTCGAGGTCGCGGTCTGCATCACGCTGTACATCGTGGTGATGTGGATCGAGTTTTCGCCGGCGGTCCTGGAACAGATGGGCAGGCACGACACCAGGAAGAAGGTGAACAAGGCGATGTTCTTCATCATCGCCCTCGGTACCGTGCTGCCGATGATGCATCAGTCCTCGCTGGGCACCCTGCTGGTGGTCATGGGCGGACAGGTGCACCCGCTGTGGCAGACGCCCGCGCTGCCGCTGCTGTATTTACTGTCGGCCATCTTCATGGGCTATGCGGTGGTGCTGTTCGAATCCTGCCTGACCTCGACGGCCTACCGGCGCAAGCTCGAGACGCAGATGCTGACGCCGATGGCGAAGATCATGCTGGGCATCCTCGCGGTGTTCATCGTGGTTCGCCTCGGCGACGTGATCGTGCGCGGCGCTTTGCCCTTGGCCTTCGCGCCATCGGTCGAGGCGCTGATGTTTTGGCTGGAAATGGCCTGCTTCATCGCGCCGCTGATCCTGATCGGGGCCGAGTCCAACCGGCGCAATCCGGCGAAGTTGTTCCTCGCCGGCGTCCTGCTGATGCTGGGCGGCGCGCTGATGCGCCTCTCCGGCTTCCTGATCGGCTACGAAACCGGCGGCGATTTCAACTACTTCCCGACCCTGGCCGAAGTGCTGGTCACGGCGGGCTTGTTCGCCGCCGAAGTTCTCGGTTACATCATCATCACCCGTCGCTTCCCGGTGCTGCCCCGGGAAGAAGCTATCCACTGAAGCACGGAGACAAAAATGTCCAAGCGCATAACAATTGATCCGATCACCCGTATCGAAGGCCACCTGCGTATCGACGTCGATGTCGACGGCGGCCGCGTCAAGAAGGCCTGGTCCTCCGGCCAGATGTGGCGCGGCGTCGAGCTGATCCTGCTCGGCCGCGATCCGCGCGACGCCTGGGCCATCACCCAGCGCATCTGCGGCGTGTGCACCACCGTGCATGCCATCACCTCGGTGCGGGCGGTGGAAAACGCACTGAAAATGGAAATCCCGCTGAATGCCCAGTACATCCGCAACCTGATCATCCTGGCGCACTCGGTGCACGATTTCATCGTGCATTTCTACCATCTCTCGGCGCTCGACTGGGTCGATGTCACCTCCGCGCTGAAGGCCGATCCGGACAAGACGGCGATCCTCGGCGAAAGCCTGTCGTCCTGGCATCTGAACAACAAACACGAGATGAAGCGCGTGCATGAGCGGCTCAAGCATTTCGTCAATGGCGGCCAGCTCGGCATTTTCACCAACGGCTACTGGGGCCATCCGGCGATGAAGCTCTCGCCCGAAGTGAACCTGCTTGCCGTCGCGCACTACCTGCAGGCGCTGGAAGTGCAGCGCAAGGCCAACAAGATCGTCTCGATCCTCGGCGCCAAGACGCCGCACATCCAGAACGTCGCCGTCGGCGGCGTGGCCAATCCGCTGGCGACCGATTCGCAGGCAGTGCTGACGGTCGAACGCCTGATGGCGATCAAGGGCTTCATCGACGAGCTGTCGGACTTCGTCAAGAACGTGTATCTGATCGACGTCGCCGCGGTGGGCGCCTTCTATGCCGACTGGACCAAGGTCGGCAAGGGCGTCACCAACTACCTATCGGTGCCCGACATTCCGCTCGACACCAAGGGCACGCAGTTCGGCTTCCCCGGCGGCTTTGTCGAGGCCGGCGACCTGGGCAAGCAGAAGCAGATCAAGAGCTTCAACGACGAGTACTGGATCAAGGGCGTCGAGGAATCGGTCAAGCATTCCTGGTACGACTACGACAAGAGCGGTCCCCTGCATCCCTACAAGGGCGAAACCAAGCCGAACTACACCGATTTCAAGGACGACGCCAAGTATTCCTGGCTCAAGTCGCCGACCTTCTACGGCAAGGTGGCCCAGGTCGGACCGCTGGCCCGCGTCATCAACGGCCTCGCCGCCGGGCACGTGCCGACCACCAAGTACGCCACGGCGGCGCTCGATACGGTGTCGGCGCTGGCCAAGACCAAGGTCGGGCTGGATGCCATGCATTCGACCATAGGCCGCCACGCCGCGCGCGCGATTTCCTGTTGCGTCAATGTCGACATGCTGGCCGATCAATGGACTGCCCTGATCGGCAACATGGGCAAGGGCGACCTGACCACCTTCAACCAGCCGGTGTTCCCCAAGGACGAGGTGATGGGCGTCGGCTTCCACGAGGCGCCGCGCGGCGCGCTGTCGCACTGGGTGGTGATCGACAACGGCAAGATCAAGAACTACCAATGTGTGGTGCCCTCGACCTGGAATGCCTGCCCGCGCAACGACAAGGACGAGCCGGGGCCCTACGAGGCATCGCTGGTCGATACGCCGATCGCCGACGCCGAGAAGCCGCTGGAAGTGCTGCGCACCATCCACTCCTTCGATCCCTGCATCGCCTGCGCGATCCACCTGACCGACAAGGGCAGCAACACCGCGATCTCGGTCAAGGCGGTTTGATGGACTGCGGCAACGTGTCCTTTGTAGGGCCGGCTTCAGCCGGCCACCCCCACCGCGCCGTCGTCCTCGGCATCGGCAACACCATCCTTACGGACGAGGCCGCCGGCGTGCGCGCGGTCGAGGCGCTGGAGCGCGGCTGGAAGCTGCCGGAAAACGTGCTGGCGATCGACGGCGGCACCTCGGGCATGGAAATGATCGAGGACTTGTCGAACCTGGATTTCCTGATCGTGCTCGACGTGGTCAAGACCGGCGCGGCGCCGGGCACGGTGGTCAGGATCGCCGGCGACGAGATCCCGGTGTTCTTCCGCAGCAAGCTCTCGCCGCACCAGATCGCGCTGCCCGACGTGCTGGCCAGCCTGGAACTGCTCGACACCATGCCCAAGGAAATCGTGGTGCTCGGCGTTGAACTGATTTCGCTGGAACTCGGCATGGAAATGACGCCGACGATCGCCACCAAGGTGCCACTGCTGGCCGCCATGGCCGCAGAAGAACTTGCTGCGCGCGGCTACGCTGTCGAGCCGATGAAAAAGGCGGCCTGAGATGGCACTTGGCGTCTGTTGCGCGAACGGGCCGGTGGGGTGCTCTGCGTCGCTCATGTCACCCGTCCCCACGGCTTGCCCTGCATGGCAAGCCGGCTTCGGCAGCGCGGAGCAGTGCTCCGCGAAACCCTGCCTACGCCCTTCTTTACTTCGCTGCGCAGAACACCCCACCGTCCCGTTCGGGACAGGCCGTGGCTGTTTGGCGGCCAAGAACCTCGGGCGTACCCCGCCAAGGGCGACAGGGGGCCACTGATATGTGCCTCGCCGCGCCGTCCCGCGTGCTCGAAGTCAGTGAGGGCACGGCCCTCACCGAGTGCTTCGGCCAGATGCGCGAGGTCAGCCTGCTGTTGCTGAACGAAGACGTCGCGGTCGGCGATTACCTGCTGATCCAGGCCGGCGGCTTTGCCTTCGAGCGCGTCGAGCGCGAGCGCGCCGAGGAAGCCCTGGCGCTGATGCAGGAACTGATGGCGCAGGGGGGCGACGCTCGCAGTTGGGGCGACGATCTGGCGGCGGCATGAACTTCCGCGTCCACCAGGACAGTCCCGCCGAGGCGGTGGAGGAAGCCTTCTTCCGCATCCAGCGCGAGCATATGGCCGATGTGCCCATCCTCAATCCGGCGCTCTCGGTGGCGGCCGTCGATTTCCAGCGCTGGCAGGGGCACTGGCTGGGCATCGTGGTGACGCCCTGGTGCATGAGCCTGCTCTTGCTGCCGGGCGGCAACGAGAACTGGGTGACGACGGGCGAAAACAAGCGGCGCTTCGTCAAGTTCCCGGCCGGCGATTTCGCCTTTCTCGGCAGCACCGAAGCGGAACTCGGCGAGTACCAGAGCTGTCCACTGTTCTCGCCCATGGGAAAATTCTCCTCCCAGTCGGAGGCGACCATGACGGCCCGCGCTTCGCTGATCGCGCTGCTGACAGCGCCGCAGCAGTCGCCGAAAGCACCCGCGGAAGAAAAGGCGGCTGGCGAGCCTTCGCTCTCGCGCCGCCGCTTTCTCGCATTGCGCTAAGCTGCAACTCATGAACAATCCGGCCTGCCGAGGGAAGGAGGGAAGCAAACATGTCGCAGCTCTCCAACATCAATGCCGAGTCGAACGCGGGCGCCGATCGCGAGCACGAGATACAGCTCGGACTGCTGCGGGCGCTGTGCGCCGCGGCCGGCGAGAATCGCGACGCCGCGGTGGTGGGCGAAATACTCGAACGCCTGATTTCCTACAGCGAGGCGCACTTCCTGTCGGAAGAGCTGCTGATGCGCCTCAACAGCTACGACGACTACGAGGACCACGTCGACGACCACGCCTATATGCTCGACGCGCTGCGCATCCTCGCCTCGCGCCATGCCGCAGGCGATACCGAACTGATCGCGGGCGGAGCTGCCGAGGCCCTGGCCTTCATCGGCAATCACATCGCCACGCGCGACCGCCGCTTCGCCGATTACGTGCGCAACAGCCGCTGAGCGGCGAGGGCGCCAGAAAGTTGGCGCTGGCGGGACGGCGACGCTGTCCCGCTTATTCGCGAAATCGGCTCGCTGCCAGGTTCGGATTCGGTAGTTTGTTTCGTTCTCGCCAATAGCTACCTGCGACCACTGGCACTTTCCTGCGTCGTAGGGGAGTCGCAATTGCCGATTGGGTAAGGACGAATGGCTCGCCTGGTGAGCCTTCCGTCGAGTACACTTGCGATGCCATATGGAAATCGTACCGCCGTGTGCGAAAGGGAGCCACAAGAATGAAAAGCCGTGTTATCAACGTCAAAGGCGCCGAAGTCACCATCGCCACGCGACATGGGCAGGACTACATTTCCCTGACTGACATGTTGAAAGCCAAGGATGGCGACTTCTTTATCTCCGATTGGCTGAGAAACAGAAACACCGTTGAGTTCCTGGGTATCTGGGAGTCGGTCTATAACCCTGATTTTAATTATGGCGAATTCGCCACAATTAAAAGTCAGGCGGGATTGAACAGCTACAAGATCAGTGTCAAAGAGTGGGTGGAAAAAACCAATGCGATAGGCCTTCAGGCAACAGCGGGTAGATATGGCGGCACCTATGCCCACAAGGATATTGCGTTCGAGTTCGGGATGTGGATCAGCGCAGAATTCAAAATTTACCTCATCAAGGAATTCCAGCGGCTCAAGGACGAGGAATCCCGTGCAACCTCTCTGGAATGGAGCTTCCAGCGCACACTGGCCAAGGTCAATTACAAAATCCACACCGACGCCATCAAGGAACGCCTGATTCCGCCGCGCCTCACCAAGGCGCAGACCAGTGCTGTGTATGCAAGCGAGGCCGATCTGCTCAACGTCGCCCTCTTCGGCATCACCGCCGCCCAATGGCGGCAGGCCAATCCCGATCTGGCAGGCAACATGCGCGACGCCGCCACCCTGGAGCAGCTGGTCGTGCTGTCGAATCTCGAAAGCATCAACGCCCTGCTGATTCACCAGCACTTGTCCTCGTCAGATCGCCTGACGCAGTTGAACGCCATAGCCATCACGCAGATGCGCTCCCTGGTGGGGAGCGATACGCTCAGGCGCTTGCCCGGTACCGGCACGCAAAAAGGAATAGCGAAATGACAGAACCGACGATCACCTGCCCGAACTGCAAGACCGAAATCCGACTGACGGAGTCCCTTGCCGCGCCGCTGATCGCGGCGACGCGCCAGCAGTTTGAGCGGCAGCTCGCACAGAAGGACGAGGACATCGCGAAGCGCGAGCAAGGCATCCGCGACCAGGAAAGAAAGATCGCCGAAGCCAGGCGCACGCTGGATGAGCAAGTCGCCGATCAAGTTGCCGCGCAACTGAAAGCCGAGCGTGCCCGCGTCGTCGCCGAAGAATCGAAGAAAGCGAAGCAGGCCGCTGCGACGGAACTCGACGGTAAGGCGCGCGAACTCGCGGAGCTTCAGGCAGTGCTGAAGTCTCGCGACGAGAAACTAGCTGAAGCCCAGAAGGCTCAGGCCGAGCTCATCAAGAAGCAGCGCGAACTCGACGACGCTAAACGCGAACTCGAACTCACCGTCGAAAAGCGTGTGCAGGACGGACTGACCGAAGTCCGCAGCCAAGCGAAGAGAGAGGCCGAGGACGAACAGAAACTCAAGGTAATGGAGAAGGAGCAGACCATTGCCGCGATGCAGAAGCAGATCGAAGACCTCAAGCGCAGGGCCGAACAGGGATCGCAGCAATTGCAGGGCGAAGTGCAGGAACTGGAACTGGAAAACCTGCTGCGCGCCAAGTTTCCCTTCGACAACATCGAACCCGTGCCCAAAGGCGAATTCGGCGGTGACGTGCTGCATCGGGTGGTGAGTCAGGGTGGACAGCCCTGCGGCACGATGTTGTGGGAATTCAAGCGCACCAAAAACTGGAGCGACGGCTGGCTCGCCAAGCTGCGCGACGACCAGCGCACAGCCAAGGCCGAGGTGGCGATTCTTGTCAGCCAAGCCCTGCCCAAGGGTGTCGAGACCTTTGAAGTCGTCGATGGCGTATGGGTCACCCACCCGCGCGCCGCCCTACCGGTCGCCACCATCCTGCGCCACACGCTGCTCCAGGTGAGCATGGCCAGACAGGTTTCCGAAGGCCAGCAAACCAAGACCGAGATGGTCTACCAGTACCTCACCGGCCCGCGCTTCCGGCAGCGCGTCGAAGCCATCGTCGAGGCGTTTTCATCCATGCAGGAAGACCTCGACAAGGAACGCAAGGCCATCATGAAGCAGTGGGCTAAGCGCGAAGAGCAGATCGAGCGCGTGATGGGCGCGACGGTCGGCATGTATGGCGACTTGCAGGGAATTGCGGGGAAATCGTTGCAGGAGATTGAGGGGCTTGAATTGCCGGCGCTTGACAGCCCAGTCCAGAATCAACTAACGACCTGATACTTGCGATCGTCGTGGATGTGACGGCGATAAGAACGGGAACTGAGGGAGGCAATAAATGATCGAGTCGATTCAGATTAAGGGCATTGCAACTTACAGCGACACTTCAGAGCATTTAAGTGGCCTATCCAAGTTCAATTTTCTATATGGCTCGAATGGTTCAGGCAAAACCACGATTAGTAAAGTGATTGCTGACGCCGCACAGTTTCCGACCTGTACCGTGACTTGGAGAGGCGGAACGAAGTTACAGGCGATGGTTTACAACCGTAACTTCATTGCAAAGAACTTCAGTCCGTCCGCCGAAATTAAGGGCATCTTTACTCTCGGCGAAAAAAATGTCGATACCATCAACAAGATTGCCGCCGCGAAGATCGAGCTCGATACCATCACAAAAAGAATCGAGAACTTGAATCTTGGCTTGCAAGGTGAAGATGGAACTGGCGGCAAGAAAGGCGAGTTGGCGAACCTCAACGAGCAGTTCAAGAACAAGTGCTGGGCCGCCTATACGAAACACAAAACAAAACTGGCACAGGCTTTCGAGGGATACCGAAACAGCAAGGAGAGCTTCAGGGATAGGATTCTTAAGGAACAGGCATCCAATTCATCGACGCTGGAGCCCTTGCCAGTTCTCGAGAAAAGAGCAGAGACCATCTTCGGCCCAACTCCTAATGTTGAGCCGCTTGTTCAATCAATCGATACAGAAAAAGCTGTTGCCCATGAGTCCGACGCCATTCTCAAGAAGCGTGTGATTGGCGAGGAGGACGTTGATATCGCAGCGATGATCAAGAAACTTGGTAACAGTGATTGGGTCAGAGAAGGCCGTACTTTCTACGAAGCGAATGAGGCAATTTGCCCATTTTGTCAGCAGAGCACGACCGCTGCATTCGCACAGAGCTTGAACGAGTATTTCAATGAGACCTTTGTAGCCGATTGCAAAGCGATTGATGATCTCGCTACCAACTACACAACCGACGTCGAGCGACTTCAGCAGCAAATTACTTCTGTCCTCGCAACACCATCAAAGTTCCTTGATGTCGATAAGCTAAAGGCGGAAAAAGAACTGCTCGATTCCAAAGTAACAATCAACATTCAGCGACTTGCCTTAAAGAAGAAGGAGCCGAGCCAGATCGTTGAGCTTGAATCCATCGGCAATGTAGCGGTCGCAATAAATGGGCTCGTCGATGCCGCTAATGCCCTGATTGCCGCCCATAACAAAATGGTCGCAAATCTTGCACAGGAGCGGCGCGAATTGACTGCGCAGATGTGGAAGTATCTTCTCGATGTGGAGCTAAAAACAGACTTTGCCGACTACGACACAGCGCGAAATGGCTTGAACAAAGCCATTGCGGACATGACAGCAAAGATTGGGATTGCAACAACGGAAAAGGGGACTAAGGCTGCAGAAATCCGCGCATTTGAAAAGGATACAACCAGCATTCAGCCAACGATTGATGAAATAAACGCCCTCTTATTGTCTTTCGGTTTCCATAGCTTTCGACTTGCGAAGGCCGACAACGGTACGAGCTACAAGTTAATCAGGCAGGATGGAGCAGACGCCAAAGAAACGCTGAGCGAAGGCGAAATGTCATTCATTACCTTCCTCTATTTTTATCACCTGCTGAAGGGAAGTGAGTCGGATACTGGGATGACAGCGGATCGCGTAGTCGTATTTGATGATCCAGTTTCCAGCCTCGACAGCGACATCTTGTTCATCGTCGGAAGTTTAATCAAAGGGCTGTTCCGCAATGTGCGGTATGGAACAGGCCATATAAAGCAAGTCTTCGTCCTCACGCACAACGTGTATTTCCACAAGGAGGTGACCTTCAATCCCAAACATCGCCACTATGGCCAGAACGACGCAACGTTCTGGATTGTGAGAAAGGCAGGCTTGAAATCAAAGATCGAGCAGCACAGTACGAACCCTATAAAAACCTCATACGAGCTACTTTGGGGCGAGGTCAAGAAAAACGATCGCACCAACCTCTCTATCCAGAATACGCTGCGTCGAATCCTGGAGAACTATTTCAAGATTTTGGGCGGATGGGATTCAGACGCCATTTGCGCTTTGTTTGAGGGGCAGGAGAAATTGGTGTGCAATTCACTATTCTCCTGGATCAATGATGGTTCCCATTCAGCTCTCGACGATGTGTACGCATCAACTGATCCATCAATGGTAGATGGCTATCTAAAAGTGTTCCGGGCGATTTTTGAAAAGACTAAACACCTTGAACACTACAAAATGATGATGGGTGATGCATTTGTGGAAGCCCCTGCATTGAAGCAATCTGCATGAAGCAAAAACTCGAACTCACCTGGAGAGGCAAAGAGAACCGGCCGAAGCTGGAGCTACGCATCCTGCTGGAATACCCGGCGAAGTTGTATCACGCGAAACACCGTGTCGCCAGCGTCGACTTTTTCGACAACCGGCTGATCTTCGTCGACAACTTACTGGCACGAAGCCGCTGGAGGCGGAGTGTTCCGGCAAGGTGATGTGCGCAGCGCGATTACCCGGTAACCGCCGCGTCTCACCGCCCATTCTTAGTCTCCTGCCACAAGGTATTGATTGAAAGCTAAATAATATAAATGTCACGGGCTGGCCCGTGCCTTGCTTCAGTGGTCTCCAAAGAACTTCAACCGGAGGAGACCGCGATGACCGAAACCTTTTACGACGTGCTGCGGCGCCAGGGCATTAGCCGGCGCAGCTTTCTCAAGTTCTGTTCGCTGACGGCGACTTCGCTCGGGCTCGATAGCGCCTATGCGCAGAAGATCGCGCATGCCATGGAGACCAAGCCGCGCACGCCGGTGATCTGGCTCGAAGGCCTGGAATGCACCTGCTGCTCGGAGTCCTTCATCCGCTCGGCGCACCCGCTGACCAAGGACGTGATCCTCTCCATGCTCTCGCTCGACTACCACGTCACGCTGATGGCGGCGGCGGGGCACCAGGCCGAGAAGCAGCTCGAAGAGATCAAGAAGAAATACAAGGGCAACTACATCCTCGCGGTGGAGGGCAATCCGCCGCTCAATGAGGATGGCATGTACTGCATCGAGGGCGGGCGGCCGTTCGTCGAAATCCTCAAGGAGACCGCGGCCGACGCCAAGGCGGTAATCGCCTGGGGCGCCTGCGCTTCCTATGGCTGCGTGCAGGCGGCCAAACCGAACCCGACGCGGGCGACGCCGATCGACAAGGTCATATCCGGCAAGCCCATCGTCAAGGTGCCGGGCTGCCCGCCGATTGCTGAGGTAATGACCGCCGTGGTGACTTACATGCTGACCTTCGACCGCATCCCCGAGCTCGACCGCCAGGGCCGGCCGAAGATGTTCTACGGCCAGCGCATCCATGACAAGTGCTATCGCCGGCCGCACTTCGACGCCGGCCAGTTCGTCGAACAGTGGGACGACGACAACGCGCGCAAGGGCTACTGCCTCTACAAGATGGGTTGCAAGGGCCCGACCACCTACAACGCCTGTTCGACGGTGCGCTGGAACGACGGCGTGTCCTTCCCGATCCAGTCCGGCCACGGCTGCATCGGCTGCTCGGAAGAGGGCTTCTGGGACAAGGGCAGCTTCTACGACCGCGTCACCGACATCAAGCAGTTCGGCGTCGAGGCCAATGCCGACAAGGTCGGCGGCACGGCGGCGGCAGTGGCCGGCGCGGCGGTGGCGGTGCATGCGGCGGCGTCCGCGCTGAAGAAGGCGAAGAAAACTGAAACCGTGACGGGAGAAAAGTAATGGGGGCCTATGAAACTCAGGGATTCAAGATGGACAATTCCGGCAAGCGCGTGGTGGTCGACCCGATCTGCCGCATCGAGGGCCACCTGCGGGTCGAGGTGAATCTCGACAAGGACAACGTGATCCGCAATGCCGTGTCCACCGGCACCATGTGGCGCGGCCTCGAAGTGATTCTCAAGGGCCGCGATCCGCGCGACGCCTGGGCCTTCACCGAACGCATCTGCGGCGTGTGCACCGGCACCCATGCGCTGACCTCGGTACGCGCGGTCGAGGATGCGCTGGCCATCAAGATTCCGGAAAATGCCAACACCATCCGCAACCTGATGCAGTTGAACCTGCAGGTGCACGACCACCTGGTGCACTTCTATCACCTGCACGCGCTGGACTGGGTGGATGTGGTCTCGGCGCTGAAGGCCGACCCGAAGCGCACTTCCGAGCTGGCGCAGTCGATCTCCAACTGGCCGCTGTCCTCGCCCGGCTATTTCCGCGACCTGCAGAACCGCCTGAAGAAGTTCGTCGAATCCGGCCAGCTCGGTCCCTTCGCCAACGCCTACTGGGGCAACCCGGCCTACAAGCTGCCGCCCGAGGCCAATCTGATGGCGGTCGCGCATTACCTCGAAGCGCTGGATTTCCAGAAGGAGATCGTCAAGGTCCACACCATTTTCGGCGGCAAGAACCCGCATCCGAACTGGCTGGTGGGTGGCGTGCCCTGCGCCATCAATGTCCATGACACGGGCGCTGTCGGCGCGCTGAACATGGAGCGCCTGAACCTGGTCAAGAGCATCATCGACCGCAGCAAGGAGTTCGTCGAGCAGGTGTACATCCCGGATCTCTTGGCCATCGCTTCCTTCTACAAGGGCTGGCTCTACGGTGGTGGGCTGTCCTCGCAGGCGCTGCTCAGCTACGGCGATCTGCCGGAGCGGGCCAACGACATGTCGCCGGGCAACCTGATGCTGCCGCGCGGCGCGATCATCGGCGGCAAGCTGGACAAGATCCATGAAGTCGACCTCAAGGATCCGGAACAGGTGCAGGAGTTCGTCACCCATTCCTGGTACAAGTACGGCGACGAGTCCAAGGGCCTGCATCCCTTCGACGGCGTCACCGAACCCAACTACAAGCCCGAAGGCCCGAACTTCAAGGGCACGCGGACCCGGATCGAAAACCTCGACGAATCCGCCAAGTATTCCTGGATCAAGGCTCCGCGCTGGCGCGGCAATGCGATGGAGGTGGGGCCGCTGGCGCGCATGGTGCTGGCCTACGTGCAGCCCAAGCAATACCCGTTCATCAAGGAGACCATCGACGGCGTGCTGAAGCAGCTCGACGTGCCGGTCACGGCGCTGTTCTCGACCCTGGGACGCACCGCGGCGCGCGGCATCGAGTGCCTGTACTGCGCGGACTTGCAAGTGAAGCAGTTCGACAAGCTGATGGCCAACATCAAGGCCGGCGACACGGCGACCGCCAACGTCGAAAAGTGGGACCCAAGCACCTGGCCCAAGGAGGCCAAGGGCGCCGGCTTCACCGAGGCGCCGCGCGGTGCGCTGGGCCACTGGATCAGGATCAGGGACGGCAAGATCGAGAACTACCAGTGCGTGGTGCCGACCACCTGGAACGGCAGTCCGCGCGATGCCAAGGGCCAGATTGGCGCCTACGAGGCCGCCCTCATGAACACGCCGCTGGCAAAGGCCGACGAGCCGCTGGAGATTCTGCGCACCATCCATTCCTTCGATCCCTGCCTGGCCTGCTCGACCCATGTCATGAGCCCCGACGGCCAGGAAATGTCCGTGGTCAAGGTCCGCTGAACGCGCGAGGAGAACGCCATGAACCTGAACGCAGCCGCCGCCAGTCTCGAAAACGATCCGCAAACCGCCGCCGGCAGGACGGTGTATGTGTATGAAGGGCCGGTGCGCCTGTGGCACTGGCTCAATGCCCTGTGCATCATGGTGCTGGCGGCAAGCGGCTACCTGATCGGCAGCCCCTTGCCCAGCGTGACCGGCGAGGCTTCGGCCAACTTCCTGATGGGCTACATCCGCTTCGCCCACTTCGCCGCGGCCTACATCTTCGCCGTCGGCTTCCTGGTGCGCATCTACTGGGCCATGGTCGGCAACCATCACGCGCGGCAACTGTTCATGCTGCCCGTCACCGACATGAAATGGTGGGCCGGCCTGATTCGCGAACTGCGCTGGTATCTGTTCCTCGAAAAGCAGCCCTACAAGTACGTCGGCCACAATCCGCTGGGGCACATGTTCATGTTCCTCTTCGTCACCGTGGCGGCGATCCTGATGATCTGCACCGGCTTCGCGCTCTACGGCGAAGGCATGGGGCTGGGCAGTTGGCAGGACCGCCTGTTCGGCTGGGTGATTCCGCTGCTGGGCGGCAGCCAGGCAACCCACAGTTGGCACCACCTCGGCATGTGGGGCATCGTGACCTTCGTCATCCTGCATGTGTATGCCGCGGTGCGCGAAGACATCATGAGCCGCCAGACCATGATCAGCACCATGATCAGTGGTCAGCGCACATTTCGTGAATAAGTCCGAATGAACGTCATGGACGATCTGCGCTGCGAAGTGCTGGTGCTCGGCATCGGCAACCTGCTCTGGGCCGACGAGGGTTTCGGCGTGCGTTGTGTCGAGAAGCTCAGCGCCGAATGGCAACTGCCGGAGTCGGTGACGGCGATGGACGGCGGCACCCAGGGGCTCTACCTGCTGCCCTATGTGCAGGGCGCGCGGCGGCTGATCGTGTTCGATGCGATCGACTACGGCCTGCCGCCGGGCACCATGAAGCGCGTCGAGGGCGACGAGGTGCCGCGCTTCATGGGCGCCAAGAAAATGAGCCTGCACCAGACCGGCTTCCAGGAGGTCATCGCCGCAGCTGCGCTGACCGGCCAGTTGCCCGAGCAACTGCTGCTGATCGGCGTGCAGCCGGAAGAACTCGACGACTACGGCGGCAGCCTGCGGCCGGCGGTCAAGGCGCGCCTCGACGAGGCCGTGGCGCTGGCGGTGGCCGCTTTGCGCGACTGGGGTTTTGCCCCGCAGCGGCGCGTGGAGAAAGTTGGCGCTGGCGACACGGCGTTGAGTATGTCCGCCTACGAGGCGGGGCGCCCATCGGCCGAGACTGCCAGTCGTATCGGCGACGCGCGGTATTTGGATGCGTAGGATGGAAACCCTTGTCTTATTTCAGCGGCGGCGGAATCGGGACGGCGGGGCATTCTGTGCTGCTCATGTCCTCCGTCGGCGCCCTTCGGGCGCCTCCTCCCCCTTTACTTCGCTGCACAGAACGCCCCACCCTCCCGATCCGGTGACGGTGTTGCAGTACGACGGTCGCACGGCAAAAGCGTGTCCAGCCAAGGAAGGCAGATGTCCTTCTCCGGTAAGCAAAGGAGGAGGAGCGGGCGCAGCCCGCGACGGGGGACATGGACGGAGACGGACATCGGCCTTCCTTGGCGCCCCCGCCGACCTATGCCGACCTGTGCCGACGAACACGAATCCACGGAGCAAGCACTGATATGTGCCTAGCGATTCCGCTACAGGTGATCCGCATGGAAGGCAGCACTGCCCTTTGCGCAGGCCGCAACGGTGTCGAGCGCGTCGATACCCTGATCACCGGACCGCTGCAGCCGGGGCAATGGATACTGAGCTTTCTCGGTGCCGCGCGCGAAGTGATCGACGCCGAGCGCGCGGCACAGGTCGAGGACGCACTGACCGCTCTGGAGTCCATTCTGCATGGCAACGGCAGCACCGAGGCGCTGATCCATGCAGGCTTTGCCGACCTGATCGAGCGCGAGCCGCAATTGCCGGAATTCCTCCGGCCGAACCTCATTCAAGGAACATAGCCATGAGCCTGTCGCCCAGCATCGAGCGCCTGAATGAACGCCTGGCCAACCTCCATGCACGCCATGGCTACAGCCTGCTGAATCTGGATAGCTATGCCGCGTTCGCAAGAGCGCCCGGCAACGCCCTGATCCTGTTCACCGAAGACCCGGCCAAGGTTCCCGAGACCTGGGACCTCACCGTGATCCTGCCCGAAGCCGTGGTCCGGACGAATGCCGACTTGCGCGTCGGGGTCCTGGCGCCGGCCGACGCCCGCAGCCTTGCCGCGCGCTACGGCATCCGCATCTGGCCGGCGCTGCTTTGCCTACGCGACGGCGAGTATCTCGGCACGATCGAAGGGCTGAAGGATTGGGGCGCCTATGTCCGGCTGCTGCCCGAACTGCTCGCCGCCGCACCGTCGCGTCCGCCCGGCATCGGCATCCCGGTGCTGAATGCCGATACCGCGCACTGCCACTGAACGCCATCGAGGAGCCAGGTCATGATGACATTTCCCATCCCCGTCGTCCCTTACAAGCCGAGCATCGGCCCCGGCTCGCAGCCGCTGGAAGACGAAGTCCTGATCACGCTGGACGTGCCGAACGACGTGCATGCCTTCCGGCCGCCGCTGGTCGAACTCGACGCGCCGCCGGAAGTCGCGGCGGCGGCGCTGGCCTTCCTGCAGCAACTGCTGGCCGCCTTGCGCGCGACGCCATTCGCCGCGACGCAGGCAGTGAGATTCTCGCTGCTCGATTTCGCGCCGGCGGTGCGCGACGAGATCAACGAATTGCTCGGCGAAGGCGAAGTCAGCATCCTCACGGCTGGCGATCTGCGCGCCCAGGAAACCGCCTTCACCGGCATCTGGCGCATCCACGGCGAGGGTATCGACGACGTCGAAGCCAGCGCTTTTCCGCGGGCCCTGCGCGAGCTGGCAATGGCGCGCCAGCTTTCCCTCACGCCGGCGCCGGTGCCGCCTGCCGATCTGATGAATGCGCCGGCCCTGCATCACGAGATTCGCAGCCTGTCGGCGCAATGGAGCGCAGGGCGCGCCGCCCATGTCATCAATCTTTCCCTGCTGCCGGCAACGCCCGACGATCTGGCCTGGCTCGACCGGCAACTGGGCCGAATTTCATTCTCGATACTCTCGCGCGGTTTCGGCAATTGCCGCATCACGGCGACGGCGCTGCCCTTCGTCTGGTGGGTGCAGTACTTCAACAACATGGAAAAACTGATCCTGAATTCGCTCGAGATCGTCGATCTGCCTGCGGTGGCACTGGCCGCGGCCGAGGACTACGCGGAAACCATCGTCCGCCTGGACGAGTGGATAGCGTCGATCGAGAGCGCGCTGGTTCAGCCGTCATGAAGTTTCCCGAGGGCTCCTTCGAGCGCACCGGCCGCGAGGTCGCCGCCGATCCGCTGGCGCGTTTCGAATGCGGCGTTTGCTGGCAGGTCTACGATCCCACCGAGGGCGATCCGATCGGCCAGATTCCGGCCGGAACGTCCTTTGCCGGCCTGCCGGACCACTGGGTCTGTCCCGGCTGCGAGGCGGCGCGGGATCGTTTCCTGCTGCTCGACGACAGTGCCGGCTGAGGCTGCTCTCGCTGCAGCATTCGAACGCATTGCCGGCACGCGCATGGCCGGCCTGGCCTTGAACAACCCTGCCCTGCGGGTGGAGTGCGTCGGCTTCCGGGCGCTTGACGAATGCCACCGGATCGGCGTCCTGATCGCGCCCTGGACGATCAACCTGGTGCTGCTCGGCGATCGATTTTCCCGCGAGCTTCATCTGCCGTCCGATGCGCGCAGAAGCTGGGGCTTTCCGTCGGGCAGCTACGACTTCATGGGCGGCGAAGAAGCCGAGTGCGGCGCCTATCAGTTCTGTTCGCTGTTCTCACCGGCCTTCGAGTTTCCCGATCAGGGCAGCGCCGTGGCGGCAGCGCACGAGATCATGGGCCAACTGTTTGTCGAAACAGCGGACTGCGCGGCAGAACGAGTCGAAGCGGCGCGTGTTGCGGGACGCTCGCCGATGCAGCTTCCGATCAACCGCAGAGCCTTCCTGCAAGGTATGCTTGGCGCCCGGAAAAGTTAAACTCTAGGGTCTGTTCTCAATCATGCGACGGTGGCGCCGGGATCAAATTGGGATGCGATGCAAGGCGCGGCGAGGCCGCGATGTTCATACCTCGCCAGGAGCCGCAACGCCGCAGCGCGCCCAATTGGACCCGGCCCTTCGGGTTGAGGCCGGACGCGGCGTCTGCGGCGTTGTCAGACTTGGCAAGGGATTACCCTTGCCGGCGTCCTCCGCCTTGCATCCATCCGCGTCTGGCCTCAACGCCATCCGCCGGATGATTGAGAACAGACCCTAGCCATGCACGAAATGTCTTTAGCCGAGGGGGTTCTGCAACTGATCGAGGACGCCGCGCGCCAGCAGGAATTCACCAAAGTCACCGCGGTCTGGCTGGAGATTGGTCAGTTGTCCGGAGTCGAGGTCGAGGCCATGAAGTTCTGCTTCGATGCGGTGACGCGGAACAGCATCGCCGACGGTGCGCGGTTGGAGATACTCGCCACGCCAGGGACGGGCTGGTGCATGCAATGTTCGATGTCGGTGCCGATGAAGGAAGTGTTCGGCGAATGTCCGCAATGCGGGAGCTACCAGATGCAGGTCACGGGCGGCACCGAAATGCGGGTCAAGGAACTCGAAGTAGCGTAGCCGGGATGTAGCATTATCTCGGGCCAGGCCCGGTAGGAGCGAGCTTGCTCGCGAAGCAGGCAGTTGACCTACCGCTGAAGTTTTTCGCGAGCAAGCTCGCTCCTACGGGGAGCGGCCTTTTCTGAATTGTGCGAACTGGAAGGAGAAGCAATGTGTACGACATGCGGCTGCGCAACCGGCGAAGTGAAAATCGACGGCGATGATGCCCACCATGAGCACGAGCATGTCCATGCCGATGGCACGCACCACAGTCACGAGCACGCGCCGGGCGCGGCGCACGAACACCGGCATAGTTATGCCCCTGCGCATTCGCACGCGCCGGGCCTCGGCGCGAAGCGCATGGTGCAGATCGAACAGGACATCCTGTCCAAGAACAACGCCTATGCGGCGCAGAACCGCCAGCGCCTGGCGGCGCGCGGCATCTTCACGCTGAACCTGGTGTCCAGCCCAGGCTCGGGCAAGACCACACTGCTGTGCAAGACCATCGAGTTGCTCAGGGGGCGCCAGTCGGTCACGGTGATCGAGGGCGACCAGCAGACCAGCCAGGATGCCGAACGCATTCGCGCCACGGGCGCGCCGGCGATCCAGATCAACACCGGCAAGGGCTGCCATCTCGACGCGCACATGGTCGGCCATGCCATGGAAAAGCTCGAACTGCCGGCGAATTCGCTGCTGATGATCGAGAACGTCGGCAACCTGGTCTGCCCGGCGGCCTTCGATCTGGGCGAAGCGCACAAGGTGGTGATCCTTTCCGTCACCGAGGGCGAGGACAAGCCGATCAAGTACCCCGACATGTTCCGCGCCGCGACCCTGATGCTGATGAACAAATGCGATCTGCTGCCCTATCTGAGTTTCAAGGTCGATGCGGCGATCGAATTCGCCCGGCGCGTCAATCCGGGGATCGAGGTGATCGAGGTTTCGGCGACCACGGGGCAGGGCATGGACGACTGGCTGGCGTGGATCGATCGCCAGGCAGCCGTGGCGCGTCTGGCAGCATGAGTCTTCAGGCGGTCGCCGCACCGGCCTGCGTCGAGCATCGGCTCCAGTTGGCGCGATCGGCGCCGCCCTTGCTGTCCATGGGCGCCTGGTTCAAGAACACGGTCTGTCTGGCGCAGGGCGATCGAGCCTGGGTCTCGCACACGGTCGGCGACCTGTTCCAGGCCGAGGCCTGCCTGGCCCATGAAGCGACGGCGCGCGAGCTGTTGCAGGCGCTGGCCGCGATGGGCGGGAAGCCGGTGGCCATCGCCCACGATCTGCATCCCGATCTGCATTCGACGCGCTTCGCCGTGCAGCTCGCGGCCGAACTCGGCATCGAGGCCATAGGCGTCCAGCATCACCATGCCCATATCGCCGCGATCGCCGCCGAACATGGCGTCGAGGGGCCGTTGCTGGGGCTGGCGCTCGACGGCGTCGGCCTCGGCACCGACGGCCAGGCCTGGGGCGGCGAACTGCTGCGGGTCGACGGCGCCGATTTCGAGCGCCTCGGCCACCTGCGACCGCTGGCCTTGCCCGGCGGCGACCGCGCCGCGCGCGATCCCTGGCGCATGGCGGCCGCCGCGCTGTTCGACCTCGGCCGCGACGATGAAATCGCCTCCCGCTTCGCCGACCAACCCGGCGCCGAAATCGTCGCGGCAATGCTGACGAAGGGTCTCAACAGTCCGCGCACGTCGAGCATGGGCCGGGTCTTCGACGCCGCGGCCGGCCTGCTCGGCATCTGCCCGCGCATGGAATTCGAGGCCCAGGCGGCGATCGCCCTCGAACAGAATGCGGCGGCCTACATCGAGACGCACGGCTGGCCGGCGCCATTGGATGGCGGCTGGCATATCGACGACAAGGGCCAGTTGGACCTGCTGCCGCTGCTCGGCGCCTTGTCCACCGAACCGGATACCGGCTACGGCGCGGCGCTGTTCCATGCCACGCTGGTGGCGGCGCTGCTGCAGTGGGTCGCGCGCGCATCCGAAGCCAGCGGCATAGGCCGCCTGGCCTGCGGCGGCGGCTGCTTCTTCAACAAGCTGCTGCGCGCCGGGCTGGTCGAGAAAGTTCCCGCGACGGGCCTCGAACTCCTGATGCCGAAGCGCCTGTTGCCCGGCGACACGGCGATTTCTCTGGGCCAGGCCTGGGTCGCCATGCATAAACTCGAAAGCTGATCATGTGCCTCGCAATTCCTGTCAAGGTCATAGAAGTTGGCGCTGACGATACGGCGATCGTCGATCTCGGAGGCGTCAAGAAGGAAATCTCGCTGGCGCTGCTGGCCGATGTGCAGGTCGGCGATTACGTGATCCTGCATGTCGGCTATGCGCTGACCCGGCTCGATCCCGAGGAAGCCGAGAAGACCCTGGCCCTGTTTGCCGAACTGAACCAGACCGGACTTGCTGCCGCGTGAAATACATCGACGAATTCCGCGACGGCGAGCTGGCGAAGAATCTCGCGCTGAGCATCGGCGCCGAGGTTCAGGCCGGGCGCAGCTACAGCTTCATGGAATTCTGCGGCGGGCACACGCACGCGATCTCGCGCTACGGCCTCTCCGATTTGCTGCCGGCCTCGGTGCGCATGGTGCATGGTCCCGGCTGCCCGGTCTGCGTGCTGCCGATCGGCCGCGTGGACATGGCGATCGACCTGGCGCTGAACCATGGCGTGATCCTCTGCACCTACGGCGACACCTTGCGCATCCCGGCCTCCGAAGGCCTGTCGCTGATGAAAGCCAAAGCGCGCGGCGGCGACATCCGCATGGTGTATTCGACCATCGATGCGCTGCAGATCGCGCGCGACAATCCGCAGCGCGAGGTGGTGTTCTTCGCCATCGGCTTCGAGACCACCACGCCGCCCACGGCGGTCGCGATCCAGCAGGCGGACAAGGAGAATCTTCCGAATTTCAGCGTGCTCTGTTGCCATGTGCTGACGCCGTCCGCCATCAGCAACATCCTCGAATCGCCGGAAGTGCGGCAATGGGGCACGGTGCCGCTGGACGGTTTCATCGGTCCGGCGCATGTGTCCACTGTGATCGGCAGCCGGCCCTACGAGTTCTTCGCCGAGGAGTACAGGAAGCCCGTCGTCATCGCCGGCTTCGAGCCGCTCGACGTGATGCAGGCCATCCTGATGCTGGTGCGCCAGGTCAATGAAGGGCGCGCCGAAGTCGAGAACGAATTCGCGCGCGCCGTCACGCGCGACGGCAACCTCAAGGCGCAGGACCGCGTCGCCGAGGTGTTCGAACTGCGCCGTGAATTCGAGTGGCGCGGCCTCGCCGTGGTGCCTTATTCGGCGCTGAAGATACGTGGGCAATACGCGAGCTTCGATGCCGAGCGGCGCTTCGATCTCGACTACCGCTCGGTGCCCGACAACAAGGCCTGCGATTGCGGTGCGATCCTGCGCGGCGTCAAGAAGCCGCAGGACTGCAAGCTGTTCGGCACCGTGTGCACGCCGGAGAACCCGATCGGCTCCTGCATGGTCAGTTCCGAAGGGGCGTGCGCCGCGCACTACAGCTATGGACGTTACAAGGACATGCATTGAATGGCTAAGCAACTATCGCAGTGCCGTCCCCAGAAAGTTGCGCACCCCCTTGAGGGCATGTGCGCTAACTTAACCGCGCCGATGCACGCCTCCCTCCCCTTCAAGGGGAGGGCTGGGGTGGGGATGGGGGAAAATGCTGCGGATACTTGCCCCATCCCCCACCTAACCTCCCCCTTGAAGGGGGAGGAACAGGGTAAGTTAGCGCACATGCCCCTCGGGGGGCGCGTAGCGCCGGGGGCTCAACAATGGTGAAAAGAGGCTACGTACGGCCGCTAGATTTGAAGCAGGGCCGCGTCGACCTGACGCACGGCTCGGGCGGGCGCTCGATGGTGCAGCTGATTTCCGAGCTGTTCGCCAAACACCTGGGCAACGAATACCTGGGCCAGGGCAACGACGGCGCCGTGTTGCCAGCGCCAACTCTTGCGGGACGTCCCGGACGCATCGTGATGTCCACCGACTGCCACGTGGTCTCGCCCTTGTTTTTCCCCGGCGGCGACATCGGCTGCCTCTCGGTGCATGGCACGGTCAATGACGTCGCGGTGATGGGCGCCACGCCGCTGTATCTGGCGGCCGGCTTCGTGCTCGAAGAAGGTTTCCCGCTGGCGGATCTGGCGCGCATCGTCGAATCCATGGCCCATGCCGCGAAGGATGCCGGCGTGCCGGTGGTCACCGGCGACACCAAGGTGGTCGAGCGCGGCAAGGGCGACGGCGTGTTCATC
>NZ_JASJPC010000049.1:0-83956 GCF_031426875.1 Sulfuritalea sp. | reverse complement strand
CTTGTCAGTCATGGCTTACAGCGATTCCACCTTCAATTTAACCGGACAGCAGTGAGGCAAGTTATTTAATGAAAATAGCCACATTTTCAAGGCATATATCCAAAGACATATGTCGGTCGGCATAGCTCCATGCGCACTGAAGATTCCGCAAGCGCGCCATCGAGGTCCAGTAACCAGTCAACAGGGAAAAGGCGCATTCCCTGTAGGAGCGCGCTTGCTCGCGATAAGCCGCTATCGCGAGCAAGCTCGCTCCTGCATCCGTCGGTTTCAACATGTCTGCGTACTGGCACCTGCGGGTCTTGCACCTGCGGCCGGTGCTTGCCGTCTCGCCAGCGCCAACTTTCAGGGCCGGTCCGGATAAGACCTCCGGCAGTGTGGGAAAACGAAGCCGCCGCAGGTCGCAGGCACGATGCCGTGGCGAACGATATGTCGCCGCGGCGGTCCATAGATCGTTGGTATTACGCGATTGTCCTTGGCACGCGGTCGATGCGACTGAACCCTGGATCCGGCGGGCAACACCATGCTCCTGAAAACCCTCACAGGGAAGATGGCTAGTAGCGGTCTTTCAGCACAAGTGAACGACGTTCGTTCCGTCGCCTCCGGCGTTCGCTGGCGCGTGCTTCTTCCCCTGGCGGCGGCAATGCTGCTGCTGGTGATTGTCTTTGTTTCGATCTTCGTCATCGAGACCCGACACCGCCAGGCCGAGGATATCGCCCGCACCGCGGCATCGGTCGAGGTCATGTTTCGCGAGCAATCCGCCGAAGGCATCAAGGTCATGCGCTCGATCATGGAACTGGTCCTGGGGGACCGCCATCTCGAAACGGCCTTGCGCGCCCGCGACCGGCAGCGGCTGCTGGAGCTGTCCACCCCGATCCTGAACGAGATCAGGGCCAGGAACCGCATCACCCACTTCTACTACATCCTGCCCGACCGGACCATGCTGCTGCGCGTGCAGGCGCCCACCAAGCATGGCGACCGGATCGACCGCTTCGTCCTGCAGGAAGCGCAGCGCACCGGCAAACCCTTCTGGGGCAACGAACAGGGCCCGCTGGGCAGTTTCACGCTGCGCGTGGCATATCCCTGGATCAGCAACGGTGAGGTGATTGGCTACCTGGAGATGGGTATCGAGTTCGAAGACATCATGCAAAGCATCAAGAACTTTCTCGATGTGCAGGTCTTCGTCGCCATCAACAAGTCCTTCTTCGACCGGGCGAAATGGGAGGAAGCGCAGGCCAAGAATGTGCGGCCGGTGCCCTGGGACGAATTTCCCGCGGTGGTGGTGCTGAGCCGCACCACGCCGGAGATTCCAGCGCCGATCGCCGCCTATTTCGGCGCGCTGAAGGAACAACACGGCAGGCGTACGTTCGAGATCGACTGGGAGCAACGGGTCGCCCAGACCATCGTCGTCCCCTTCGCCAACCTGCGCGGCCAGGAACTGGGCGAACTGGTGGTGCTGCGCGACATCACGCTGCGCGCGGCGGAGCGGCGCCGGGGAGTCATCGGCGTGGTGCTCGTGAGCGCCATGATCGGCGGCGGCTTGATGCTGTTTTTCCATTTCCTGCTGGGACGCGTCCAGCGCGACGTGGAGGAACGCACGGCGCGACTGAAGGAAGCCGAGCGGGTGCTGACCATCGAGCAGGTCGAGCGACAACGCGCCGAGCGCGATCTCGCCTTGCAGCAGGAACGCAACGAGTTGCTGGAGGCGCGCAGCCGGATGGTCGAGGAACTCGCCGCGGCCAAGGAAGCCGCCGAGGCGGCGCTCCGCGACAACGAGAAAATCACTCGCGAACTGCGCGAGACCCAAAGCGAACTGCTGAGCGCCGCCCGTCAGGCCGGGATGGCCGAAATCGCCACCAATGTTTTGCATAACGTCGGCAATGTCCTCAATAGCGTCAATATCTCGGCCGGCCTGGTGAGCAGCCAGGTGCGCGCCTCCAAGGTCGCGGGGCTGGCCCTCGCAGTCCAGATGATCGACGAGCACGCGGCCGATCTAGGCGACTTCCTCACCCGCGACGAGAAGGGGAAGCTCCTGCCGAACTATCTCAACAAGCTGGCGGCGACGTTGGTCGCGGAGCAGCGGAGCAGCATCGAGGAACTGGCGCAACTGACCAAAAAAATCGATCACATCAAGGATATCGTCGCCACCCAGCAGTCCTACGCTGGCGCTTCGCGGATGGTCGAGTCGATGCAGATCCGGGACTTGCTGGAAGATGCCCTGCGCCTGAACGCCGGCTCGCTGGAGCGCCACGATGTGAGCGTGGTCAGGGAGTTTGCCGAAGTGCCCCTGGTGCCGCTGGACCGGCACCGGGTCATGCAAATTCTGGTGAACCTGATCAGCAATGCCAAGCAGGCGATGGACGCCGTTGCCGACTGCTCGCATCGGATGACCCTGGGCGTCGATGTCGTCGATGACGGGGACGGCGAAAAGCTGCGGATCCGCGTGACGGACGAGGGTGAAGGTATCCCGGCGGAAAACCTGACGCGCATCTTCAGCCATGGCTTCACTACCCGCCCCGACGGCCACGGCTTCGGGCTGCATAGTTGCGTGCTGGCCGCGCAGGAAATGGGCGGTAGCCTGACCGCACTCAGCGACGGGCCGGGCCAGGGCGCGACCTTCACCCTTCTCCTCCCGATGAAAACTGCGGAGATCGCCGGATGAGGCTATTGTTCAACCAACGCATCTTCTCGATCGGCAACATGCCGGCCTTCGATGAGGACTTCCGCGAGGCGCTCGGCAATCCGGCGCCCGCAACTGGCGAACGGCCGGAGCGTCGCCATTCGCTCCAATTCAGGAAAGGACATCATCATGAAATTAGCGCATAGAGTCGTGGCCGCAGCCGTTTGCGCGACGGTAGCCCTGGTCTCGCAGCAGGCGTTGGCGCAAGCGAAGAAAGTCCGCATCGGGCTGGCGGTCGCCAATCTGCAGGCCGACTTTTTCAACCAGATCAAGCAGTCGGTCGAAGCGTCGGGAAAAACCAGGGGAGTCGAGATCATCACGGTCGACGCCAAGGGGGATGCCGCGCTCCAGGCCGGACAGATCAAAGACCTGCTTGCGCGCAAGATCGACGCGCTGATTTACATTCCCGCCGGCGCCAGCGCCGCCGGCCTGCCGGTAAAGGCGGCCAGGGCGGCGAAGATTCCGGTAGTCACCGTGGACCGCAACCCGCCCGATGCGCCGGGGGATACCTTCATCGCCACCGACAGTGTGGCTGCCGCGCGCACCCTCGGCGACTATGTGGTCAAGATGACGGGCGGCAAGGGCAGCGTCGGCATCATCCAGGGCCAGCTCGGCACCACGCCGGAGATGGATCGCGACAAGGGCTTCAACGAAGCGCTGGCCAAGGCGCCGGGGCTCACCGTGGTGGCGAAACAGGCCAGCCAGACCTGGTTACAGGATGAAGGCTTCAAGATCGCGCAGGGCATGCTGCAAAGCAACCCGCGGATTACGGTCCTGTTCGGGCGCGCCGACGCTCTCGCCCTGGGCGCGGCGCAGGCGGTCAAGGTGGCGAATCTCGACCACAAGGTGCTGGTGGTCGGCTTCGACGGCGACATCCGCGGGCTCAAGGCGGTCAAGAGCGGCGTGCTCGCCGCGACCATGACGCAGCGTACCCAGGCCATGGGTCGGCTGAGCCTGGACGCGGCGCTCGATCTGCTCGCCGGCAAGAAGCTGCCGCCGCTGCAGTTGCAGCCGGCCGCCTTGACCACCCGCGAGAATGCCGACGGCTACATCGCCGAGCATCCCTGAGTTCACGCTCATGGCACCAAGCGCCACTCGCTGAAAATGAAACTCGCGAAAAGCCAATTGTTCGCCCGCCCCCCTCCGCTGCGCGGCCCACGGCTGGCTTTGCACAGCCAGCCGGCTGCGGCGGCGCGACGCATGCGTCGCGAATTCCCGCCTCGCCCCCTCGCGGGGGGTTACCGTTCGGCGTGCTACGCGCGATTGTCACAGGGGACTCCGTACAAAGTGCTTCACGTCAAAGGTTTGCCGAAATGAAACTGCCAGCGCCCAGCCTCGCCGGAAATCGGCAGGCCATCCTGGCCGCTTTGCTTACGCTGGCGCTGCTGGTCGCCGTCACGCTCGGCTTGTGGTGGAACAGTTCGGCCGAAAGCACGCAGATCGCCCGCCAGCGCTTCGACTTCAAGCTCGCCGAAGCCCAGGTGGCAACCCAGCAGCGCCTGCTGGCTTACGAACAGGTGCTGCGCGGCGCGGTCGGCTTGTTCGCGGCGAGCGAGGATGTCACGCGCGACGAGTGGGCCACCTATGTGCGCACCCTCGAAATCGAAAAGAACTTCCTCGGCATCCAGGGTATCGGCTACTCGCCGCACGTACTGCGGGCCGACCTGGCCGCGCATCGGCAAAGGATCCGCGGCGAAGGACTCGCGGATTACGCAATCCAGCCGCCCGGCGAGCGCGCCGAATATGCTCCTATCGTGTTCATGGAACCGGCCGACTGGCGCAATGCGCGTGCCCTCGGTTATGACATGTTCACTGACCCGGCGCTGCGCGAGCCGCTGAAACGCGCCCAGGATACCGGCCTGCCTTCGGTGTCGGGCAAAGTAAAGCTGGCCCAGGAAGTTGCCGACGGAGTACAGAGCGGCTTCGTCATGTGCCTGCCGGTTTTCCGCAAGGGCGCTGCCCACGCCACGATCGATGAGCGTCAGGCGGCGCTCGACGGCTACGTCTGCTCGACCTTCCGCATGGGCGATCTGATGCAGGGCATCCTCGGGCCGGAGCAGCTGCCCGACATCCGGCTGCGGGTGTTCGACGGCGCCGCCGCTGCCACCGAGAGTCTAATGTACGACACGCTCGACGGCATTCGCGGCGCGCCGCCGACGCCATCGTTCAGCGACGACCGGGCCTTCGATTTCGACGGACACCAATGGACCCTGCGCTTCGATTCGTTGCCGGCTTTCGATGCCGGTATCGACACGCAAAAGCCACGCATCATGCTGGTCGGCGGCCTGCTGGTCAGCGTCCTGTTCGCCGCGGTGGTGTGGTCCTTGCTGCTGAATCGGCAGCGGGCGCGCGCGCTGGCCGGCCTCAATGCCGGCCTGGAAACGGAAATCGCCGAGCGCACCAAGCTGGAGACCGAACTCAAGCGAGCCAAGAACGCCGCCGAGGCGGCGAATCAGGCGAAAAGCGATTTCCTCGCCAACGTCAGCCACGAACTGCGCACGCCGCTCACGCTGATCCTCGCTCCCCTCGAACAACTGCTGGAAACGGGCCATCTCCTGCCGGACTGGCGGACACAAGTCGACCGGGCCCAGCGCAATGCCCTGCGCCTGATGAACCGGGTGAACGACATTCTCGATTTCTCCAAGGCCGAAGCCGGCAAATTCGATGTGCGCCCGGCGCCGGTCGATCTGGTCAAGATGGTGGGCGGGCTGGCCGACGATGCGGCGCTGGTGGCCAAGGGCAAGGGCTGCGCCTTGACCTGGCGCATCGATCCCGCGCTCGGCACCGTGTTCCTCGACCCTGGGCACTTCGAGAAGATTCTTCTCAATCTGGTGAGCAATGCCATCAAGTTCACTCCAGCCGGTGGCACCGTGCATCTGGAGGTGACGCCGCTCGCCGGTGAGCGCTTCGAATTGGCGGTACGAGACTCGGGCATCGGCATTGCGCCCGACAAACTGCCGCTGCTGTTCCAGCGTTTTTCCCAGATTGATAGCTCCGCCACGCGCCAGTACGGCGGCACCGGCATCGGTCTCGCCCTGGTCAAGGAGTTGGCCGAACTGATGGGGGGCGAAGTCGGCGTCGACAGCGAACCCGGACGCGGCTCATGCTTCACCGTTCGACTGCCGCTGGGAACGGAGCAGCACGTCCCGGCCGAAGCCCGCGATATCCACGTCCGTACTTCGCGCAGCACGAGCAGAATCGAGCAGCGCCGCCTGCGCTTCGACGACGGCAGCCATGGCCACGGCACTGACCACGGCATTGAGCGGCCAACGGCAGAAGGAGCGGATGCCGAGCCGCTGCCCGGACAGGCCTTGCGCTCCAGGGTGCTGGTGGTGGACGACAGCCCGGAGATGCTGGACTATCTCGGCGAACTCCTGCGCGACGACTACAGCGTCGCCACCGCGGCGGATGGCGAGAAGGCCTGGACACTCCTCCAGCACCGTCCGATCGATGTCATCGTCTCGGACGTGATGATGCCCGAGCTCGACGGCTTTGGCCTGACCGCCCGGATCAAGGCCAGTGCCGGCTTCGCGCATTTGCCGGTAATCCTGTTGACCGCCCGCGGCGGCAGCGAGGCCAGCGTCTCCGGACTGGAGAGCGGCGCCGACGACTATATCGCCAAGCCTTTCTCGCCCCTGGAACTCAAGGCTCGCGTGCGCGCGGCGCTGCGCATGAGCCAGGTGCAGGCCGAACTGCACGCGAAATCCCGGCAGGCGGGCATGGCGGAAATCGCCACCAATGTGCTGCACAACGTCGGCAACGTTCTCAACAGTGTGAACATCTCCGCCGGCGTGCTCGACAATCAGGTGCGGGCTTCCAAGGCGTCGGGGCTGGCGCGGGTGGTGCAGATGATGGATGAGCACAGCGCCGATCTCGCCGACTTCCTCACCCGCGACGAGAAGGGCCGGCGGCTGCCGGATTACCTGGGCAAGCTGGCCGCCGCCCTGGCTGCCGAGCAACAAAGCCTGCTCGATGAGATCGGACAGCTGAGCAAGAGCGTCGGGCACATCAAGGACATCGTCGCCACCCAGCAAGCCTATGCCGGTACCGTCAGCGTGGTCGAAACGGTCCCGGTCCGGGATCTGCTGGAGGATGCCTTGCGCATGACCGCCGCGGATCTGACGCGGCATCAGGTGACGGTGGTCAGGGAATTTGCCGACTTGCCCTTGCTGCCGCTGGACAAGCACCGGGTGTTGCAGATCCTGGTGAACCTGATCGGCAATGCCAAGCAGGCGATGGACGGCGTCACCGGCCGTACGCACCGGCTGATCCTGCGCGCCAATCTCGTCGATGGCGCCGACGGCCGCAGCTTGCGCGTCTGCGTCGCCGACGACGGCGACGGTATTCCGGCGGAAAACCTGACGCGCATCTTTGCCCACGGCTTCACCACGCGCAAGGGCGGCCACGGTTTCGGCCTGCACAGCTGCGCCTTGGCGGCCCGCGAGATGGGCGGCACCCTGACCGCGCATAGCGACGGGCCGGGCCAGGGCGCGAGCTTTACGCTCGAACTGCCCCTCAACACCGAAAGAATCGCGGCATGAACACCTGGGAAAACATGGCGCCGAACCGCCGCATCCTGTTGATCGACGACATGCCATCGATCCACGAAGATTTCCGCAAGGTGCTCGGCAATCCGGCACGGGCCGCCGAACTGGACGAGGTCGAGGCAGCGCTGTTCGGCGGCGGGACGCAGGCGGTCGCCGCCGGCTTCGAACTCGACTCCGCGTATCAAGGCCAGGAAGGCCTGGCCAAGGTCTGCCAGTCCCTCGCCGCCGGCCAACCCTATGCCATGGCCTTCGTCGACATGCGCATGCCGCCGGGATGGGACGGCATCGAAACCATCGAACAACTGTGGCAGCAAGACCCCCAGTTGCAGATCGTGATCTGCACCGCCTACGCCGACTATTCCTGGGATGAAATCCTGCGGCGTCTCGCCGTGGGCGACCGGCTGCTGATCCTGAAGAAGCCTTTCGATGCCATCGAGGTTTTCCAATTGGCGAATGCCCTGACCGCCAAGCGCCAGCTGACCCAGCAGGCCGCCCTGAAGATGGCCGATCTGGAGGCGGCGGTGCATGAGCGTACCGAGGGCATACAGAGTGCCAACAACGCCTTGACGGCAGAAATCATGGAGCGCAAGCAGTTGGAGAGCCGTTTGGTGCAGTCCGAGAAACTCGCCTCCATCGGGCAACTCGCGGCGGGCGTTGCCCACGAAATCAACAATCCGGTCGGCTTTGTACTTTCCAACGTCAGCACCCTCAATGACTATGTCGAGGACTTGTTGAACATGATTTCCGCGTATGAAGGCGCGGAAGCCTCGATCGGATCGGCAGACGTTGTCGCGGCGTTGAAAAGCTTGCGTGTGCGTTTGGAACTCGACCATCTCAGGGAAGACATTCCGTCGCTGATGAAAGAGACACGAGAGGGTCTCGTCAGGGTGCGGCAAATCGTCCAGGACTTGCGGGATTTTTCGCGTGTCGATTCACACCAGGACTGGCAGTGGGCTGATCTGCATCGGGGTATCGACGCCACCTTGAACATCGTCGGCAACGACGTCAAATACCAGGCCGATATCATCAAGGAATACGGAGCGATTCCGGAGATCGAATGTTTGCCGTCGCAACTCAACCAGGTGATCATGAATCTGGTGATCAATGCGGCCCAGGCGATTGGCAAGGAACGGGGCAAGATCACGATCCGCACCGGGGTTGCCGGCGACCAGGTCTGGATCGAGGTTGCGGATACCGGCTCGGGAATAGCCAAGGAAAACCTGTCGCGCATTTTCGATCCGTTCTTCACCACCAAGCCGGTCGGCAAGGGCACCGGACTCGGCTTGTCGGTCTCCTACGGCATTGTGCACAAGCACCTGGGACGCATCGAGGCGCAAAGTGAAGTCGGCAAGGGAACGATCTTCCGCATCGTCCTGCCGGTCCGCCATCCCGGCTGACGGATTGGCGTTCTTCGCTCAGTGATGTGCCGCGTCGTCCAGGTGGGCGACGTCGTCGCGCTCACACTGGTTGATCTGGTGCTGCCGCTTCACCAGCCACATGGCGCCGGCGACGAACATGCCGAACAGTACGATGATCCAGTAGATCGACAGGTGGGCCTTGAGCAGCACCGAGTAGGTGCTGGTCATGATCAGGATCGACAGATTCTCGTTGAAATTCTGCACCGCGATCGAATGCCCGGCGCCCATCAGGATGTGGCCGCGATGCTGCAACAGCGCGTTCATCGGCACCACGAAAAAGCCCGAGAAAATACCGATCAGCACCAGCAGCGGCGCCGCCAGCCACATGTCGCGCACGCCGATCATGACGATGACGCCGACGCCCATGGCCATGCCCAGCGGAATCACGCGCACCGACTTCTTCAGGGTGATCATTTTCGCTGCGAGCATGGCGCCGATGGCCACGCCGACCGCCACCACGCCCTGCAGCATGCTGGCCTTGGACAGGTCCAGATTCATTGCCACCTTGGCCCATTCCAGCACGATGAACTGCAGCGTCGCTCCCGCGCCCCAGAACAGGGTGGTGACGGCCAGCGAGATCTGGCCCAGCTTGTCGCGCCACAGCAGTTTCAGGCAGTGGTTGAATTCATGGAACAGATAGACCGGATTCTTCTTCAGCGGCTTGTGGTCGACGCCGGTATCCGGAATATAGAGGTTGAACAATGCGGCGATCAGGTACAGCGCGCCAATGATGATCAGCGTCATTTCGGCCACGGTGTCGACGCCGGTGTCGATCAGCGGGAAATCCATTGCGAGCAGGCCGTAGGCGATCTCGGGCCTGATCAGGGCTCCGCCCAGCACCACGCCGAGGATGATCGCAGCGACCGTAAGGCCTTCGATCCAGCCATTGGCGACCACCAGCAGCCGGTGCGGCAGGTATTCGGTGAGGATGCCGTATTTGGCCGGCGAATAGGCGGCAGCGCCGAGTCCGACCACGGCGTAGGCCATCAGGGGATGCATGTCGAAGAACATCAGGCTGCAGCCGAAGACCTTGATGCCGTTGCTGATGAACATCACCCGCCATTTCGGCATCGAGTCGGCAAAGGCGCCGACAAAGGCGGCCAGGGCGACATAGGAGACAGTGAAGAAGGTTTTCAGCAGCGGTTCGTATTCCGCCGGCGCGTGCATGTCGCGCAGAATGGCGATGGCGGCGATCAGCAGGGCGTTGTCGGCGAGCGCGGAAAAGAACTGCGCCGCCATGATGATGTAGAAACCTGTGCTCATTGATGTGGCCGGTGGTCCGGCCGTGTTTTGGCCAGCGGGGTTATATCACGAAAGAAGTGTGCAATCGGGATGCTGCAGTGCAGCATCCAGTATATCCATATGGGATAGCGTCCCCGCCTGATGCGCCGGGGGCATATCCCGCAAGGGGATACCGTCTCCGTCGCTTGCGACGGAGACATAAAATGCGCTCATGGGAGATGATTTGTGATTGAATACCGCCCAAACAGCAATTCTTCTATCCGGAGGTAGTGGGTATGGCCGATCGCCGGCTCCAGGTTTTTCACGCGGTTGCCAAGCAGTTGTCGTTCACCAAGGCAGCCGAAGTGCTGTTCATGACGCAACCGGCCGTGACTTTTCAGATCAAGCAGCTCGAAGAGCATTTCAATACGCGGCTTTTCGATCGCGGTCACGGACGGATCACCCTGACGCCGGCCGGCGAAGTCGTGCTCGGCTATGCGGAAAGAATTCTCGGGCTGGGCGCGGAAATGGACGTGCGCCTGTCGGAATTGACCGGCGAGATCGGCGGTTCCCTGATGGTCGGCGCCTCGACCACGATCGCCGAATTCATGCTGCCCGGCATCCTCGGCGAATTCAAGTCGACCTACCCGAACGTGCGTGCACGCCTGATGGTCGGCAATTCCGAGTCGATCGAGAATCGCGTCATCGAGCACACCATCGATATCGGCTTCATCGAGTCGCTGTCGCATGAGCCGAATCTGCAGTGCGAGGTGTGCTGCGACGACGAACTGGTGGTGATCTGCCATCCGCGTTTTCCGCTGGCGCGGCACAAGGAGTTGACGCCGCAGAAGCTGCTGGAACATGCCTTCATTTCGCGCGAGCCGGGTTCCGGCACGCGCGAATTCACCGAGAACTACCTGCGCAGTTCGGGCATCTCGCTCGATCAGATGAACGTCGTGATGGAACTCGGCAGTCCGATTGCGTTGAACGGCGTGGTCGAAACCGGACTCGGTTTCGCCATCGCTTCGCGTTCGTCGGTGACCAAGGAACAGCGGCTCGGCGACATCGTGGCGATACCGCTCAAGCCGCGCCTGATCCGCACGCTGTCGATGGTCTATCCGAAGGAAAAGTTCCGCTCGCGGCTGGTGGCCACCTTTGTCGAATTCGCTTCGGCGCGGCTGCATGCCCTCCTGATCGCGAAGAAGCCCGCCTAGCGGAAATGTCGCGACCGATACGCGCGCGCCTGGACTGGGCGGCGCTGCGCCACAATCACCGCGTCGTGAAGCAGCATGCAGGCGCGGCCCGGGTCTGGAGCGTGGTCAAGGCCGACGCCTATGGCCACGGCCTGCTGGCTGCGGCGCGCGCCCTGAGCGACGCCACCGACGGCTTTGCCCTGGTGGAACTCGAAGGCGCCATGGCGCTGCGCGATGCCGGGTTCGCCCATCCGATCCTGATGATGGAAGGTCCCTACCAGGCCGACGATTTGCCGCTGTTCGCCGAACTCGAATTGACGCCGGTACTGCATTCGATGTGGCAGGTCGACGCGCTGATCGACGCCTGCCTTCCGCGGCGCCAGCCGGTTTACCTGAAGCTGAATACCGGCATGAACCGGCTCGGTTTCGACGCCGACGACTTCACCGCGGCGCTGGACCGGCTGGTGGCCGCCGACTGCCTTGAATCCGTAACGCTGATGACGCATTTCGCCGATGCCGACGAAGCGCGCGGCATCCAGCACCAGCTCGAGCGCTTCCGCTCGGTTTCAGGCAAACGCATGCTGCCCGCCTGTCTGGCCAACTCGGCGGCCTTGCTGCGCTTTCCCGAGGCGATCGGGGATTGGGTGCGGCCCGGCATCATGCTTTATGGTTCCTCGCCTTTCCCGGCCATGCAAAGCGCCGTCGCTCTCGATCTGCAGCCGGTAATGACCCTGGAGAGCGAACTGATCGCGGTGCGCAATCTTGAGCCCGGCGCTGCGGTCGGCTACGGCAGCAGCTTTGTCGCCGAAGGCCCGATGCGCATCGGTATCGTGGCCTGCGGCTACGGCGACGGCTACCCGCGCCATGCGCCGACCGGCACGCCGGTGCAGGTCGCCGGACAGCGCACGCGGACCCTGGGCCGCGTCTCGATGGACAAGATCTGCGTCGATCTGAGCGAGCTGCCGTCAACAGTTGGCGTTGGCGACACGGTGACGCTGTGGGGCGGGGCGGGAAACATGTACCTGGCGGCGGACGACGTCGCCACGGCAGCCGGCACCGTTTCCTATGAAATGTTCTGTGCCCTGGCCGCGCGCGTGCCGCTGATCGACGTGAATTAGCGAAGTACTGAAATGCAAACTCTTTCAACGCGGAGGACGCAGAGGCGCAGAGGGCACAGAGGCAAGCTTATTGTTTTGGAATTGCTCTGCGTTCTCTGCGCCTCTGCGCTCTCTGCGTCAAAAGCGGTTAACCGATCGGCGCCGGATTAATGGCCAAGGCCAAGACCCAGTATTCCTGTACCGAGTGCGGCGCCAGTTCCCCGAAGTGGCAGGGCCAGTGTCCCGGCTGCGGGCAGTGGAACACCCTGGTCGAGGCGGTGGTCGAAACCGCTGCCCCGGCGGGGCGCAATTTCGCCGCGCTGGGCGGCGCCAGCGGCTTGCAGATGCTGGCCGAGATTCGTCCGCGCGAGGAACCGCGCCAGCCCACCGGCGTCGAGGAATTCGACCGCGTGCTGGGCGGCGGCCTGGTCGCCGGCGGCGTGGTGCTGATCGGCGGCGATCCCGGCATCGGCAAGTCGACCCTGCTGTTGCAGGCCCTGGCGCGCCTGGCGCAGGCCAGCGAAAAAGTGCTCTACGTCTCGGGCGAGGAATCCGGCGAGCAGGTCGCGCTGCGCGCCCGACGCCTGCAGCTCGATGTCGGCCGCATGCAGCTGTTGGCCGAGATCAACCTGGAAAAAATCCTCGCCACGCTGGTCAAGCTGCGCCCGGCGGTCGCGGTGATCGATTCGATCCAGACCGTCTGGTCCGACGCCATGCAGTCTGCGCCGGGCTCGGTGGCCCAGGTGCGCGAATGCGCGGCGCAACTGACGCGCTTCGCCAAGCAAAGCGGCACCTGCGTGATCCTGGTCGGCCATGTCACCAAGGAAGGCAGCCTGGCCGGGCCGCGCGTGCTGGAGCACATGGTCGATACCGTGCTGTATTTCGAGGGCGACACGCATTCCAGCTTCCGTCTGGTGCGCGCGGTGAAGAACCGCTTCGGCGCGGTCAATGAGCTGGGCGTGTTCGCCATGACCGAGAAGGGACTGCGCGGCGTCGCCAATCCTTCGGCGCTGTTCCTCTCGCAGCACGCGCTCGACGTCGCCGGTTCCTGCGTGCTGTGCACCCAGGAAGGCACGCGGCCGCTGCTGGTGGAAATCCAGGCGCTGGTCGACGCCTCGCAGGCGCCTAGTCCGCGTCGGCTCACGGTCGGTCTCGAACAGAACCGCCTGGCGATGCTGCTGGCGGTATTGCATCGTCATGCCGGGATCGTCTGCGGCGACCAGGACGTGTTCGTCAATGCCGTCGGCGGGGTCAAGATCGCCGAGCCGGCGGCCGACCTCGCGGTCTTGCTGGCCATCGTTTCCTCGCTGCGCAACAAGCCGCTGCCGGGCAAGCTGGTGGTGTTCGGCGAAGTCGGCCTGGCCGGCGAAATCCGCCCTGCGCCGCGCGGCCAGGAACGTCTCAAGGAAGCCGCCAAGCTGGGTTTTACCCAGGCTATCGTGCCCAAGGCGAATGCGCCCAGGCAGGCGATCAAGGGCATCGAGGTCATCGCGCTCGACCGCGTCGAGCAGGCCATCGAGCAGATGCGGGCGTGGTAATACAGCACCAGTTTTCAGACAAGGATGCTTTTCATGCAAGACGATGATATGGAGTTCGACACAGAGAGCACCGCCGAAATCGACCTGCTGATGCGCGAAGCCACCCGCCTGGTATGCGGTACCCGCGATTTCGCGCTCGGACTGTCCCGCTTCATCGACGTCCTGCCCGAACTGGCGCCGCAATTGGCCCTCGCCACTGCGGAAAATGACGCGGAGGCCCGCCGTGCGCTGTGCAGCGTGCTGTTCCGCGAAATCTGGAACCACGTGCCGCGCCCCGACAACGGCTTTCGTCCGTTGCCCATGCCTAAGCAGGAGCGCAACAGTCCCTGTCAATGCGGCTCCGGACAGAAGTACAAGCAATGCTGCGGGCGCTTCGCGGGCGCCGCGCCCTTCGACGCGCAAGGCCTTAGCCTGCTCAAGTACGTGCTCGAAGACCTTCCCCTGTCGGCCTACGCGACATTGCCTTTCCGCCATCTCTCGGCCGAAGAACTGGCCTTCGTCGCCGACCAGTGGCTGCAGGAAGGCCATCCCGACAAGGTCAGCTTTCTCCTGGTGCCGCTGCTCGCCGACGTGCACAAGCTCGATGCGCGCCACGAGGCGGCGTTCGACATGCTGGGCGATGCCTACCTCCACCTCGGCATGCCGGAAGAGCGCGAGGCGCTGGTCGAGCGCATGCTGGGCGCGGATGATCCGACGCTGAAATGCGCGGCGCTGCATCGCCGCTGCACCGTGCTGTCCGATGCCGGTCGCTGGCCCGAGGCCTGGCAGGTTTTCACCCAGGCCCAGCGCCTGCAGCCGGACAATCCGGCGCTGTCGCACCTTGAAGTCATCATGCTGACGGCCGAAGGCAATATCGAGCGCGCGCAAGACCGGGCGCAGTTCTGGCTGACGAGACTGACGCGCCAGGGCCTGGTCGAGGATGGCGATCCGCTGCTGGAGTTTCTGCGCGCGATGAGCGAGAACCCCGCCGCGGCACTGGCCATGATGGTGGGTGAACCGGATGATGCGGACGACATTTTCGGGGCAAGCGATGAATGGGCGCTCGCCCTGATCGACCTGCTGGAAGACCTGCCTGAGCCGGAGTGCCGCTATGCCTTGCATCCAGAGAACGGCAACGCCGGCGAACTGGCAGCGGACCCGACCTTGAGTGCGCTGGAACAGGAATGGGAAGAAGTGTTTCCGTCGGCCTGGGAGGATCTCGATGATTTCTCTCCCTGGGAAGATACCGAATGGCTGGACTGGCTGGCCGCCAATCCGCCGGCCTGGCAGAGTTTCCGCATCATGGACGACGTGGTAGCGGTCATCGACGGCGCGGATCTCTTCGCTGACGATGTCGATGACGATCTTGCCGGGATGCTGGACGGTTTGCTGGCCCATGCGACGGCGCTGCTGGAAGCCGTGATCGCCCGCAACCAGGCTCAAGGCTGTCTGCTGGAATGGGGCTGGCTGGAAAATCGTCCGGCCTTGCGTCTGCTGGCCGCCCACATCGACCGGCTGGACGACGATGGCGAAAGGCTGCGCCTGCTCGAATGGCTGGTGACCACGCTCAACCCGAACGACAACCAGGGGCTGCGCGAAAACCTGGCGCGAATGATGATCCTGCGCGGCCGTGTTGCCGATGCCCTGGCGCTTTGCGAGCGTTATCGCGACGACGGCCTCGGCGCCATGCTCTATGCCCGCGTGCTGGCCCTGCATCGCTTGGGCCGGCTCGATGCCGCGGCTGCTGCGCTCGCCGAGGCGCGCAGGCAACGACCGAAAATCCTGAAAACCCTGATTGCCGCCCGGCCGCGCACGCCGCAGCTGGATGTCGATACGGTTGAGATCGGCGGCGATGACGAGGCCTGGTATTACCGGATGGACTGGCTCTTTCTGTGGCAGGAACTCGGTGCCCTGGCCTGGCTGAAAAAGGCGGCGAAGGGCGCGTAATGGCGCACGAGCGCCGCTTGGCGGTCCATCGTATCAGGCGTTTTGCCTCAGGTATTACTACCTGCTATAGTAATACCGGCCAAACAACGTAATACATTGATCATCATGCTGAGTTCGTCGGTTACCACCAAGGGGCAAGTCACGATCCCCATCGAATTGCGCGAACGGCTGGGCATCAAGCCTGGCGATCGCGTGGGCTTTGTCGCGGAAGGGGATCGGATCGTTCTTCAGCGCCAGGAAACCGCCATCGAGGCGGTTTTTGGCATCGTCAAGAGCGGCAAGGGAGCGACGCTGGAGCAGATGGAGGAAGCGATTTCTGCCGGTCGAAGGCGTCATGCTCGCGGTTGATACCAACGTGTTGGTGCGTGTGCTGGTCGATGATGCAACGGCTTCCGATCAGTGTCGGGCTGCCCGGCAGGTCGTGAGCGAGGCCGGCGAGGTGTTCGTCTCCCAGGTCGTGCAGATCGAGACGGTCTGGGTTCTCGTCAGCGCCTACGGTTTGAGCAAGACGCGCCTGCAAGCCGCCCTGGGCGCGATCGCCGGTCATCCCGCTTTCCATTTGCAGCGCCCGGAAATGTTTCGTGTTGCGCTTCAGCAGTATCTGGCCGGTCATGCCGATTTTGCCGACTGCATGATCCTGGCGGAAAGCGCGGAGGCGGGATGCGAACTGCTCACATTCGATCGCAAGCTCGGCAAATTGCCCGGCGTACGCTTGATACCTCGTTGACACCTCGTTAAGTGACACGAATCTTCATTTCCATTCAACTTGCCCTGCGCATGCTTGCGCGCGACTGGCGCGCCGGCGAACTCACGGTGCTTGGGCTGGCGCTGGTGCTGGCGGTGGCGGCACTGACCAGCGTCGGTTTTCTGACCGACCGCGTCGAGCAGGCGCTCAAGCTGCAATCCCACCAGTTGCTCGGCGGCGACCTGTTGCTGACCGCCGATCATCCGTGGCCCGAGCGCTTTCGCCGGGAGGCGGCGGCGCGCGGCCTGCGCCGGGCCGAGAGCGCCACCTTCCCGAGCATGGTCAGCCTGGGCGAGGCGGCTGTGCTGGCCGAGATCAAGGCCGTGTCGGCGGGCTATCCGCTGCGCGGGTCCTTGCGCACCGCGGCCGTGCTCAACGCCGTCGATGCCGATACGGCGCGCGTGCCGCAAGCCGGTGAGGCCTGGCCCGACGAGCGCCTGGCGACTACCTTGAGTTTGGCGCCGGGCACAGCGCTGGCGCTGGGAAACATCAGGGTCCAAAGCGGCCCGATCCTGACCCTGGAACCCGACCGCGGCATGAACGTGTTTGCGCTGGCGCCGCGCCTGATGATCAATCTCGCCGACCTGCCGGCGACCGGCCTGATCCAGAACGGCAGCCGCGTCAGCTATCGCCTGCATCTGGCCGGCGAGCCGCCCGTCGTGGCGGCGTATGAAAGCTGGGCGACGGCGCAGCTCGGGCGCGGCGAAAAGATCGAAAGCCTGGACAATGCGCGGCCCGAAGTGCGCAATGTGACCGAGCGAGCGCAGCGCTTCCTGCGCCTCGCCGCCTTGCTGGCCGTGATACTTGCCGCGGTGGCGGTGGCGCTGGCCGCCGAGCGCTACATGCGCCGCCACCTCGACGGTTGCGCGGTGATGCGCTGCATGGGCGCCTCGGGGGCGCAACTGCTGCTGATCCATGGCGGCGAATTCTTGATTTTCGGCCTGGCCGCCACACTGGCCGGTTGCGGCGTCGGCTATGTCGTGCAGTCGGCCCTGCAGCAACTGCTGGCGGGCCTGATGGTGACCCATCTGCCGGCAGCCTCGCTGCTGCCCTGGCTGCATGGGCTGCTGGTGGGACTTACGCTGATCGTCGGCTTTGCCCTGCCGCCGCTCTTGCGCCTGAAGCGCGTGCCGACGATACGCGTGCTGCGGCGCGAGTGGAGCGGGTCCGAGCCTGCTTCGGTCGGCGCCTACCTGCTGGGTGCGACAGTGCTGGCCGCGCTGATGCTGTGGATGGCCGGCGACCTGCGCCTGGGCCTGATCGTACTGGCCGGTTTCCTTGCTGCGCTGGGCTTCTTCGCGCTGATGGCGCGCCTGCTGCTCGCCGCGCTGGGCCGCCTGCGTCCGGCCGGGCGCGGTTATGGCTGGCGCCATGGCCTGGCCAATCTGCGCCGGCGCCTGGCGGCAACGCTGGTGCAGGCCGTGGCGCTGGCTCTCGGGCTGACGGCCTTGCTCCTGCTCACCGTGGCGCGCGGCGACCTGCTCGACAGCTGGCAGGCGCGCGTGCCGGCCGACGCGCCGAATCGTTTTGCGATCAACATCCAGCCCGATCAGCGGGTCGCCATCGCCAACTTCTTCAAGGCGCGCGGCCTGCCGGCGCCGCAACTCGAACCGATGGTGCGCGGCCGCCTGGTGCAGGTCAATGCCAAGGCCGTAGGCCCGGAGAGCTATACGGACGACCGCGCCCAGCGCCTGGTCGATCGCGAATTCAACCTGTCGTGGTCGGCCCGGATCCCGGCCGGCAACACCGTCAGCGGCGGGCGCTGGCATGGCGAAACGCGGGCCGCGGAGTTCTCGGTGGAGCAGGGCCTGGCCGAAACGCTGAACCTCAAGCTCGGCGATCGCCTGACCTACGACATCGCCGGCAACCGGGTCGAAGCCGTGATCACCAGCCTGCGCAAACTCGACTGGGACTCGATGCGCGTCAATTTTTTCGTCATGTCACCGCCGGCCGTGCTCGGCGACTACCCAGCCAGCTACATCACCAGCTTCCACCTGCCGGCCGACCAGGCCGCTGCGATCCCGGAACTGGTGCGGGCCTTTCCCAACATCACCGTGATCGATGTCGCGGCACTGGTCAGGCAGTTGCATGCGACGATCGATCAGGTCGCGCGCGCCGTGCAACTGGTGTTCGGCTTTGCCGTGCTGGCCGGCCTGGCCGTGCTCTACGCGGCCCTGCAGGCCAGCAGCGACGAGCGCCGTCACGAGCTGGCCGTGCTGCGCGCGCTGGGTGCCCGCAGCCGGCAACTGTCCAGCGCGTTGCTGGCGGAGTTCGCCGCGCTCGGTGCGCTCGCCGGCCTGCTCGCCGGCATCGCCGCCAGCCTGATCGGCTGGGGCCTGGCGCGCTTTGCGTTTCGCCTCGACTACCTGCCGCAGCCGGAATTGTGGCTGATCGGCCTGCTGGCCGGGATGGCGCTGGTGGTGGTCGCCGGCTGGCTGGGGGCTTCCTCGATGCTGCGCCAGTCGGCGCTGCCGGCCTTGCGCGCGGCGCAGTAAGCCGGCGCCGGCGTCGGGCAGGGCGTCGGCGCGAATAGATGCCGCGTATGGTGCAATAGGGATTGCGTATAATTCTGCCGCCGCCACGGGGACTGTAAGCGGCCGTTCAGCCACCCGTGGCATCCTTCCTGGTCAGGCTTCCTGGTCCGGCGATCGTTGGCTGATCGCTGCCAGACGCCGTTTCATTGCATGCAGCACTCCCCCGGAGATCCCCATGAGCACCACCCAGACCCTAATTCCTGCCACCCTGATTCCGGGCGATGGCATCGGCACCGAGATTACCGCCGCGACCATTGAAGTGCTCGACGCCCTCGGCGCGCCCTTCCAATGGGAAACCTGTGTCGCCGGACTGGCCGGTGTCACGGCTTTCGGCGATCCGCTGCCGCAGGCCACGATCGATTCGATCGAGCGCACCCGGCTGGCGCTCAAGGGGCCGCTGGAAACCCCCTCGGGCGGCGGCTACCGTTCGTCCAACGTGCGCCTGCGCGAGAAGTTCAAGCTTTACGCCAACCTGCGGCCGGGCAAGTCGCTGATCCCCGGCGGGCGCTTCGAGAACATCGATCTGGTGCTGTGCCGCGAGAACATCGAAGGCCTTTACATGGGTTACGAGCATTACGTTCCCATCGACGGCGACCCCCATGCCGTGGGCATGGCCACCGGCATCAATACGCGCCAGGGCTGCCGCAACATCCTCAAGTTCGCCTTCGACTACGCGATCGCCAACGGCCGCAAGAAGGTCACCGTGGTGCACAAGGCCAACATCATGAAGGCGCTGACCGGCATCTTCCTCGAAACCGCGCAGCAGATGTACAAGGATCAGTATCAGGGCAAGTTCGAATTCGAAGAAGTGATCATCGACGCCTGCGCCATGAAGCTGGTGATGAACCCCTGGCAGTTCGACGTGCTGGTCACCACCAACCTGTTCGGCGACATCCTCTCCGACGAGATCGCCGGCCTGGTCGGCGGCCTGGGCATGACGCCGGGCGCCAACATCGGCGAGCAGGCAGCGATTTTCGAGGCGGTGCATGGTTCGGCGCCGGACATCGCGGGCAAGGGCATCGCCAATCCCACCGCGCTGATGATGGCGGCCGCCATGATGCTCGACCACGTCAAGCGCAAGGACCTCGGCGACCGCTTGCGCCAGGCCATCGACGACGTTCTGAACAAGGACAAGGTGCGTACCGGCGACCTGGGCGGCACCGCCACCACCGACCAGTACGCCAAGGCCCTGGTCGCGCGCATCAAGGGCTGATCGCCGGGCCGGCCGCAGCGGGCGCGGCGCGCCGCCTGCTGCATAATGGCGCATGCACGCGCCATTGAGTCGCCCTTACATGCGGGGCAGTCTTTCAGGGCTGTGGACCCGCCCGCCGATCATCCTGGCGGTGGTGATGATCGGTGTGCTGGCGTCCTTCGTGCTGGACTGGCGGCAGGCCGACGCCAACATGGCGTCGGTGGCGCGCGAGCGCGGGGCCGCGCTGTTCCGCCTGGTGGAGCTGGCGCGCGACTGGAACGCGCGCCACGGCGGCGTCTACGTGCCGGTGACCGAAGCCACCCCGCCCAACCCCTATCTCGAACACCCGCGGCGCGATCTGGTCACGCAGGAAGGCATTGCGCTGACCATGATCAACCCGGCCTACATGACCCGGCAAATCGCCGAGATCGCGCAGCAGGCCGATGGCATTCAGCTCCACCTGACCAGCCTCAAGCCGGTGCGTCCGGGCAACGCGCCGGATGCCTGGGAAGCCGAGGTATTGCGCCGCTTCGAGGCGGGACTGGCCGAAGTCATCGAACTGGTTCCCGGTGCCTCGCCCGCACATCGCTACATGGCGCCGCTCAGGGTGACCGAGGCCTGCCTGCAATGCCATCAGGGGCAGGGCTACGTGCTGGGTCAAGTCCGCGGCGGCATTTCCGTGACCATGCCCGCGGCGGAACTGCTGCAGATTCGCGACGCCGGCCGCATCCGCTCGGGAGCGGTGCATCTGCTGATGTTCGGCGTGGCGGCTGCCTTGCTGCAATTGCTGGTGGCGCGTACGCGCGGCCATGTGCTGGCGCTGGAAAACCTGGCCATGGAACAGGAGCGGGTGATCGTCGAACGCACCCAGGCCTTGTCGCAGGCCAATGCGGCCCTGGAGCACCAACTGGCGGATCGCGAACTCGCCGCGGCGGTTTTCGACAATGCGGCAGAGGCCATCATCGTGACCGACGAGCATGGCAATTTCATCGAGGTCAATCCGGCGTTTTCACAGATGAGCGGCTATGCCGCGGCCGAAGTGGTGGGGCAGCCGGCGTCCTTGCTGCGTTCGGGGCGGCATGCGCCGGAGTTCTATGCCGACATGTGGCAGAGCATTTGCCGCGAGGGCCGCTGGCAGGGCGAGGTCTGGAACCGGCGCAAGAATGGCGAGGTATTCGTGGTCTGGCTGGCGATCAGTCGCGTCGAACATGCGGGCCGGCCGGTGCGCTGCGTGGCGACGCTGACCGACATCACGCGCAGCAAGCAACTGGAAGAGGAACTGCGCCACCGCGCCTACCACGATCCCCTGACCGACCTGCCCAACCGTGCGCTGTTCGCCGACCGCCTGCGGGTTGCCATGGCGCTGGGGCAGCGCCATGGGCGCGGCCTGGCCCTGTGCTTCATCGACCTCGACCACTTCAAGGCGGTCAATGACCGGTTCGGCCACGCCGCCGGCGACGACTTGCTGGTCGAGACCGCCCGCCGCCTGCGCCTCAGCGTGCGCGCCGCGGACACCGTGGCGCGGCTGGGCGGCGACGAATTTGCAGCGATCCTGGCTGAGGTCGGATCGAGAACCGAAGTCGAGGAGATTGCGGCGCGCATCGTCGCCGACCTCGCGCGTCCCTTCGAACTGCAGGCCGGTACCGCGCATATTTCCTGCAGCATCGGCATTGCGCTGTTTCCCGAACACGGCACGGATGCCGAGAGCTTGCAGCGCAACGCCGATGCCGCGCTCTATGGCGTCAAGGACAGTACGCGCAATGCCTTCCGCATCTGTCCGGACGCCGTGCCGGGCGCCTAGCGCCTGAGTTTGGCGAAGGCCGCGGCCATGGCGCCGGACGTTTCCGTCTCACGCTTTGCGGTTGCGGGTTTGCCGGCAATGCTGCCGCGATTCGCCGCGCCGCCAGCGCCAACTCTTGGTCCAGGCTGGGTTCCCGGCGCAGGGACCTCGTCGGCCAGGCGCATGGTCAGCGCGATGCGCTTGCGCGCCGCATCGACTTCCAGCACCTTGACCTTGACCACGTCGCCGGCCTTGACCACTTCATGCGGGTCCTTGACGAAGCGATTGGTCAGCGCCGACACATGCACCAGCCCGTCCTGATGCACGCCGATATCGACGAAGGCGCCGAAGTTGGTGACATTGGTCACCACGCCTTCGAGCAGCATGCCGGGCTCCAGGTCGCGCAGTTCCTCGACGCCGTCCCTGAATGACGCCGTCTTGAACTCGGGACGCGGGTCGCGGCCGGGTTTTTCGAGTTCCCTGAGGATGTCCTGCACGGTCGGCAGGCCGAAGCGTTCGTCGGTGTATTTCTTCGCATCGAGCGCGCGCAGCCGGCGCGTGTCGCCGACCAGTTCGCGCACGCCGGCCTTGATGTCGGCAAGGATGCGCTCGACCACCGGATAGGCCTCGGGGTGCACCGCCGAGGCGTCCAGCGGGTTCTCGCTGCCGCTGATGCGCAGGAAGCCGGCGGCCTGTTCGAAGGCTTTCTCGCCCAGGCGCGGCACTTCCTTCAGTTCGGCCCGCGATTTGAACGCGCCGTGGCTGTCGCGATGAGTGACGATGTTGCCGGCCAGCGTGCTGTTGAGTCCCGAGATGCGCTTCAGCAGCGCCGCGCTCGCGGTATTTACATCGACGCCGACCGAGTTCACGCAATCCTCGACGACGGCATCGAGTGAGCGTGCCAGCCGCGACTGGTTGAGGTCGTGTTGGTACTGGCCGACGCCGATTGCCTTGGGTTCGATCTTGACCAGTTCCGCCAGCGGGTCCTGCAGGCGGCGGGCGATCGATACCGCGCCGCGCAAGGACACGTCGAGATCGGGGAATTCCTGTGCCGCCAGCTCGGAGGCCGAGTACACCGAGGCGCCGGCTTCGGAGACGACGATCCGGGTCAGCTTGAGTTCGGGGTGGCGGCGCATCAGTTCGGCGGCCAGCTTGTCGGTTTCGCGGCTGGCGGTGCCGTTGCCGATGCTGATGAGGCCGGCGCCATGCTTCTGCGCCAGTTGGCGCAGCGTGGCGAGCGAGCCTTCCCAGTCGCGGCGCGGTTCGTGCGGGTAGATGGTGGAGGTGCCGACCACCTTGCCGGTGGCATCGACCACCGCCACTTTGACCCCGGTGCGGATGCCGGGGTCGAGGCCGATCACGGTGTGCTGTCCGGCCGGCGCCGCCAGCAGCAGGTCGTGCAGGTTGCGCGCAAAAACGCGGATGGCTTCCTCTTCGGCGCGTTCGCGCAACTGGTTCATCAGTTCGCCTTCGAGGTGCAGCGAGAGCTTCACCAGCCAGGCCCAGCGCGCGGTTTCCAGCAGCCATTTGTCGGCGGCGCGGCCCTGGTCGCGGATATCGAAGTGACTGGCGACCATGCCGGCGCAGGGCGAGGTTTCCGGCGGATCGCGCAGTTCCTGGTCGGTCTTGATGCCCAAACGCAGGATGTCCTCCTTGCGTCCGCGCAGCAGCGCCAGCGCGCGGTGCGAGGGCACGGTCTTGATCGCTTCGCGGAAGTCGAACCAGTCGCGAAACTTCGCGCCTTCCATCTCCTTGCCGGCGACCACGGTGGACACCAGCAAGGCGTAGTCGTTGAGGTAGGCCCGCAGCTTGGCCAGCAGCGCCGCATCCTCGCTGAAGCGTTCCATCAGGATCTGGCGCGCGCCGTCGAGCGCTGCCTTGATGTCCGGCACATGCAGCTCGGCCGGTTCCTGCTGCGGATTCACGTACTTCGCCGCTTCGGTCTCGGGCGTCAGGGTCGGATCGGCGAACAGCGCGTCGGCCAGCGCTTCGAGGCCGGCTTCGCGCGCGATCTGTGCCTTGGTGCGGCGTTTCTGCTTGTAGGGCAGATAGAGGTCTTCCAGGCTCTGCTTGGTTTCCGCGGCGGCGACGACGGCGGCGAGTTCGGGCGTCAGCTTGCCCTGCTCGCCGATCGAGGCGAGGATCACGGCGCGGCGATCTTCCAGCTCGCGCAGGTAGTTGAGACGCTCTTCGAGATTGCGCAACTGCGTGTCGTCGAGGTTGTCGGTGACTTCCTTGCGGTAGCGCGAGATGAAGGGCACCGTGGCGCCCTCGTCGAGCAGTTGCACGGCAGCGGCAACCTGCTGCGGGCGGACGCCGAGTTCGTCGGCGATGCGTTGCGCGATGCGCGAGTCTATGGATGGCGGCATGGGTTTCCTGAAAGCGACGGGACAGGGCGCGCACCTTACTGGCAGGCGCCGCCGAAGGCAAGTCTTGACAGCCGCCTAGTTCAGCGTGCGCGCCAACTGGATGCGGAATTCGCGCACCAGGTCTATGTCAGCTCCTCGACGGCAATGGCAACACGCGCAAGCGGGTGCGGCTCGGATCGATGGTGAGCAATGCCCCGGCTTCCAGTTCGGATGCCATCTGCAACAGAGCGGCGACGACCTGCATGCCGATCGCGTCCGGGCTGACATCATCGGCACGGATTTGCACCACGCAGGGCTTCTCGCCTTGGGTAGCGGCGAGGATCGCGCTGAAGTCCAGATCGTGCGTCAGCACCACGCAGTCGTTCGCTCGGGCGTAGGCCATGATTTCCGTGTCCGGCGCGTTACTTGCACCCAAGTTTGACCAGTGGGCAGCCTCCATGCCGGCGTCGGTCCAGCGTGGCGACAGGTTCATATCAACCAGCAGCTTCATGCGGCGGGCAGCATGACCTCGCGTTCTTCGGCTCGCCACGCGGCGTAGCGCAGCGCCTGCATGATGTCCTCGCGTTCAAGGTAAGGATAGTCGGCGAGAACCTCATCCACGCTGTGTCCGGCACCGATCTGACCGACGACCATGCCGATGGTGACGCGCAGGCCGCGAATGCACGCCTTGCCGCCCATCACGTCGGGTTGCTGGGTGATGCGATCAAGATGTCCCATGCCTTGCTCCTTATCGAAACTCTGGGTCACAGTAGCGCGTTGGGATTATTGGTTCAAGAACTATTTGGGTCAATGGGGATACTTCCAGTGCTCCAAAGCTGATACGTTCCAAGCAGCGTGCTGCATTCGCCGTGCCGTCAGCGCCGACTCCTAGTTCAGCGTGCGCGCCAGCTGGATGCGGAATTCGCGCACCAGGTCGTCGTATTGCGCATTGCCGCCAAGCAGCGTGAATAGATCGAGCATGGTCTTGCGCGCGGCCTGGTCCTGCCACTGGCGATCGCGACGCACGATTTCGAGCAATTGCTCCAGCGCCGGGCGGTAGTCGTGGACCAGGGCCAGTGCGTGCGCCAGTTGCAGGCGCGCATCGAGATCGCCGGCATTGGCGGCGATGCGTGCGGTGAGTGCCGCCGGGTCGGCGCCGGCTCCGGCGGTGACGAGCTTGAGCCGGGCCTGCAGCGCACCGAGGCGGGCCATGTCCTTGGCGCGATGCTCAAGTGCGTCGAGGATCGTCCTGGCGGCATCGATTCGATGTGCGTCGATGTGGATCTCGGCCAGATCGAGCTGCACGATTTCATTGGCCGGGTCGAGTTGCAGTGCGTCCGCCAGCAGCGAACAGGCGACTTCCGCATCGCCCCGCGCCCGCGCCTCGCGGGCGGCTAGCCGCAGCGGTTCGGCCGGGGAGGGCAGCAGCTTGTCGATGAAGGCGCGGATCTGCGCTTCGGGCAGGGCGCCGGTGAATTCATCGACCATCTCGCCATTGACGAAGGCCTTGACGTTGGGAATGCTGCGTACGCCATAGCGCGCGGCGAGTTCCTGGTTCTGGTCGGAGTTGAGCTTGGCCAGGATGAAACGTCCGCCGTATTCGGCGGCCAGCTTTTCCAGGATCGGCTTGAGGATGCGGCAGGGCGCGCACCATTCGGCCCAGAAGTCGACCAGTACCGGTGCACGGTGCGAGGCGGCGAGGACTTTTTCCTGAAAGTCGGCGCTGCCGACGTCGAGCGAGAAGGCGTTCATGGGTAAGGACTGTTCCGCAAAAATCATGTCTTGCTGCAGTTTCTCAGGCTTGGTCCCGCAAGGCAATTCGGCATCGGCAATTGGCCTGGCCGGGATACGCGGCAGGGTATAATTCCGCGCCTTGGATTTCCATCCCGCCCCTTACCCGCCCCGGTCCGTCCATCATGGCTGAATTCCTTGCCCTGCGGGGCTCTGCTGCGTTTTCGGCGCCCCGCCTGGCGCGCCTGCAAAAGTCCCTCCGCAACACCGTGTCCGGCATCGGCCTGGCGGCCGAACACTGGTATTTCATCGAACTGGCTACGCCCCTGAACGCGGAGGAAACGTCCCGCCTCAAGGATTTGCTGGGCATCCCGGCGACGCTACCGGCGCCGCCCGCCGGTGAACTGTTGCTGGTCACGCCGCGCCTGGGCACGATCTCGCCCTGGAGTTCGAAGGCCACCGACATCGCGAAGAATTGCGGCTTCGCCGCGGTGAAGCGCATCGAGCGCGCCGTTGCCTACCATGTGTCGGGCAAGATCGCGCAAGAGTTGGCGCTGGCGACACGCCTCCATGACCGCATGACCGAGTCGGTGCTGGACTCGGTCGATGCCGCCCGGGCGCTGTTCCACCATGTCGCGCCGCAACCGCTGACCAGCGTCGATCTGCAGGGCGGCGGACGCGAGGCGCTGGTTGCGGCCAATCGCGAACTGGGTCTGGCGCTGTCCGACGACGAGATCGATTACCTGGCGGAAAACTTCGGCAGGCTCGGACGCAATCCGACCGACGTCGAACTGATGATGTTCGCCCAGGCCAACTCCGAACATTGCCGGCACAAGATATTCAACGCGAGCTGGACGGTCGATGGCGAGGACCAGCCGCTGTCCCTGTTCGGCATGATCCGCGAAACGCACAAGGCGCATCCGCAAGGCACCGTGGTGGCCTATTCGGACAATGCGGCGGTGATCGAGGGCGCGAACATCCGGCGCTTCTACCCGCGCGCCGATCGCGGCTACGAGTACGGCGACGAACTCACGCATATCCTGGCCAAGGTCGAAACGCACAACCATCCGACCGCGATTTCGCCCTTTCCGGGCGCGGCGACCGGCTCCGGCGGCGAGATCAGGGATGAAGGGGCTACGGGCCGTGGCTCCAAGCCCAAGGCCGGCTTGTGCGGCTTTTCGGTTTCCGACCTGAAAATTCCCGGCTATGCGCAGCCCTGGGAATCGGCTTACGGCAAGCCGGAGCGCATCGCCTCGGCGCTGGACATCATGATCGAAGGGCCGATCGGCGCGGCGGCCTTCAACAACGAATTCGGCCGGCCCAACCTGGCCGGCTACTTCCGCAGCTTCGAGCAGGAGTTCAACGGCGAGATGCGCGGCTACCACAAGCCGATCATGATCGCCGGCGGCCTCGGCAACATCGCCGCCGACCACGCCTTCAAGATCCGTTTTCCGGCCGGCAGCCTGCTGATCCAGCTCGGCGGCCCCGGCATGCTGATCGGCCTCGGCGGCGGTGCGGCGTCCTCGATGGCGACCGGCGCCAATACCGCCGACCTCGATTTCGCTTCGGTGCAGCGCGGCAATCCGGAGATCCAGCGCCGCGCTCAGGAAGTCATCGACCGGTGTTGGCAAATGAGCTGGCAGCAGGGCGGAAACCCGATACTCGCCATCCACGACGTCGGCGCCGGCGGCATTTCCAATGCCATGCCGGAACTCGCCCACGATGCGGGCTGCGGCGCGGCTTTCGACCTGCGCGCGATCCCCAGCGAGGAGCCGGGCATGAGCCCGCGCGAAATCTGGAGCAACGAGGCGCAGGAGCGCTACGTGCTGGCCATCGCGCCGGAGCGCCTGGACGAGTTCCGCGCCCTCTGCGAGCGCGAGCGCTGTCCCTTCGCCGTGCTTGGCGTCGCCACCGATGACGGGCAACTCACGGTCAAGGACGATCACTTCGGCAACAAGCCGGTGGACATGCCGATGGAAGTGCTGCTCGGCAAGGCACCCAAGCTGCACCGCGATGCGCGGCGCCAGCAGGTCGCGATGCCGCCGCTCGATGTCGCGGCGATCGACCTCAAGGAAGCGGCGTTGCGCGTGCTGCGCCTGCCGGCCGTGGCGTCGAAGAATTTCCTGATCACCATCGGCGATCGCAGCGTCGGCGGTTTCACCGCGCGCGACCAGATGGTCGGCCCCTGGCAGGTGCCGGTGGCCGACGTCGCGGTCACCGCGATGGGCTACGACACATTTCTCGGCGAAGCCTTCGCCATGGGCGAGCGCACGCCGCTGGCCCTGCTCGACGCCGCGGCCTCGGGCCGCATGGCGGTGGGCGAGGCGCTGACCAACCTGGCTGCCGCCGATGTCGGCGACATCGGCAGGATCAAGCTCTCGGCCAACTGGATGGCGGCCGCCGGTCACGGTCACGAGGACGCCGCGCTGTTCGATACGGTCAAGGCCGTCGGCATCGACTTCTGCCCGGCGCTCGGCGTCGCTATCCCGGTCGGCAAGGATTCGCTGTCGATGCGCACCAAGTGGGAAGATCGTGGCTTGCAGAAACAGGTGACGGCGCCGCTGTCGCTGATCGTCACGGCCTTCGCCCCGGTCGAGGATGTCCGCCGCACGCTGACGCCGCAACTGCAGTCCGATGCGGTAGTCGGTGAAACCGAGCTGCTGCTGATCGATCTCGGCCAGGGTCGCAACCGGCTTGGCGGCTCGGCACTGGCGCAGGTCTATGGCGTCAGCGGCGATGCCGTGCCCGATGTCGATCCGGCTTTGCTGAAAAGCTTTTTCGGGGCGATCCAAGCACTGAATCGCGACGGAAAGATTCTCGCCTATCACGATCGCTCCGACGGCGGCCTGTTCGCCGCGATCTGCGAAATGAGCTTTGCCTCGCATGTCGGCGTTTCGCTGAATCTCGACGGGCTTTGCTACGACCCGCTGATGAACGACGTCGATGGCAGCGAACGCTTTCCGCAGATTGCCGGCCGCTTGCGCGACCGCATCATTGCCGCGCTGTTCACCGAGGAACTCGGCGCCGTGCTGCAGATCCGGCTGGCGGATCGCAGCGCTGTGATGCAGGTCTTGCGCGACGCCGGCCTCGGCGCCTGCAGCCATGCCATCGGCACCACCAACACGGCCGATGCGATACGCATCTGGCGCAACGCCAAGGCGGTGTTCGCCGCTCACCGCAATGAATTGCAGCGTACCTGGAGCGAAACCAGCTTCCAGATCGCCCGCCTGCGCGACGATCCGGTCTGCGCCCAGGAAGAGTTCGATGCGCTGTTGGACGCCGAGAACCAGGGGTTGTCGGTTTCAATCAAGTCCGCACCGACGGCGCCCTTTGTCGCCACCGGTGCTCGGCCAAAGATCGCGATCCTCAGAGAGCAGGGCGTCAATGGCCATGTCGAAATGGCTGCAGCCTTCGAGCGTGCCGGCTTCGCGCCTTACGACGTGCATATGTCCGACCTGCAGAGCGGCCGTATGCATCTGGCCGACTTCAAGGGCTTCGCCGCCTGTGGCGGCTTCTCCTACGGCGACGTGCTCGGCGCCGGGCAGGGCTGGGCCAAGTCGGTGCTGTTCAACAGCCGGCTGCGCGACGAATTCACCAACTTCTTCGGCCGTGGCGACAGCTTCGCGCTGGGCGTCTGCAACGGCTGCCAGATGATGGCGCACCTGGCTCCGATCATTCCCGGCGCGCAGGACTGGCCGACTTTCCAGCGCAACCGCAGCGAGCAGTTCGAGGCGCGCGTGGTGATGGTCGAGATTCCGCAATCGCCATCGATAATCCTCGCCGGCATGGCCGGTTCGAAGCTGCCCGTGGTGGTCAGCCACGGCGAAGGCCGCGCCGAGTTCGCCGCCGACCAGAACGGCAAGGCGCTGGTGGCGATGCGCTACATCGACAATCGCGGCGCCGTGGCGACCGGCTATCCCTTCAATCCCAACGGCTCGCCCGAGGGGCTGGCCGGCGTGACCACCGCCGACGGCCGCTTCACGATCATGATGCCGCACCCGGAACGGACCTTCCGCAGCGTGCAGATGTCATGGCAGCCGCCGGGTCTTGGAGAAGACGCCCCCTGGCTGGAGATGTTCCGCAACGCGCGGCGCTGGCTAGGGTAAAGCTTCCCAAAGGGACGCACCGCGCTGGCGCAGACGACAACGGCAGCAGCAAAACAAAACGGGAGCCGCGGCTCCCGTTTTTATTGATGCTGGCCGAGTGACTCAGTCGACCTTGGCTTTGGCGCGCAAATCGTCGATGTGCTTTTGCACCTGACGCTGCTGCAGTTGCTGGCCGATCTGGCCCTTGGCTTCGTCGATGCCCGGCAACTTGAGTTCGCGCGTGTCTTCGAGCAGGATCACATGCCAGCCGAAGTCGCTCTTCACCGGGGTTTCGGTGAATTTGCCTTTTTCCAGCTTGGTCATGGCCGCCGAGAAGGGCGGCACGAAGGACGCGGGGTTGGCCCAGCCCAAGTCGCCGCCGCGTTCCTTGGAGCCCGGATCCTTGGAGTCCTTGGCCAGGTCCTCGATCTTGGCGCCCTTCTTCAGTTTTTCGATAATGGCCTTGGCTTCGTCTTCCTTCTCTACCAGGATATGACGGGCCTTGTACTCCTTGCTGCCGAGCTTGGCCCGGATCTCCTCGTATTCCTTCTTGACTTGGTCGTCGGTGACGGGATGGGTGCGCACATATTCGTTGAGGTAGGCACCGATCAGCACGCCCTGACGGGCGAGGTCGATCTGGCCCTGAACCTCGGGTTTCTTGTCGAAGCCCTTCTTGATCGATTCCTGGGTGAGCACTTCGCGGCGCACCAGTTCTTCCATGACGGCCTTGCGCAGTTCCGGAGAATCGGGCTGGCCCTGCGCGGCCTGGCCGGCAATCAGCGCATCGGCGCGGAGCTTGGGAATGGCCTTGCCATTGACCGTGGCGAATGTCGCGGATTCGGCCTTCTTCTGGGCCAGGGCAGGCGTTGCACCGACCGAAACGGCAAAGGCGAGCAGGAGGGCGTGACGGAGAGTACGGTTCATCGTGGTTCCTGAATGGGCGGGGGTTGTCATGGTTCGTCGGGAGTTTTCGCGGTAATGCTGAGTGCGTGAATTTCCCGCTTCATCAGCGGGCCGAGCGCATCATACACCAAGCGATGTCTTTCCATTGTCCTGAAACCGGCGAAGCGCGGCGAGACAATTTGCAGCCGGAAATGGCCGCCGCCGCTCCTGGCGCCGGCGTGTCCTGCATGCTTGGCCGAGTCGTCGATGATCTCGATGGAGACCGGGTCGAGCGCGGCGAGGCTGGCGCGCATGGCATCGATGACGCTCATGATCTGGGGAACACCTGCTTGAACGGGCGCACTGTGACGCGGGCATAGACGCCGGCGGCGACATAGGGGTCGGCGTCGGCCCAGGTCTGTGCCGCCTCCAGGGAATCGAATTCGGCGACGATCAGGCTGCCGACAAAGCCGGCAGGGCCGGGATCGGCGCTGTCTATCGCGGGAAAGGGGCCGCCCGCCACCATGCGCCCCGCCGCCTCCAGTTCGACCAGGCGGGCGAGGTGGGCAGGACGGCTGGCAAGGCGCTGTTCGAGGCTGTTCGGCACATCTTCGCCGACGATGGCATAAAGCATCATGACTTCTCCGATGGAGCTTCCGGGTGGGAAGAGGACGGGTCCTTCTCGTCGGGCAGGTATCTGGCGAGGACCACGCCTTGCAGAATGATGAAGACGATCATCAGGCCCATGCCGCCGAAGAGCTTGAAACTGACCCAGGTATCGGTGCTGAAGTTGAACGCGACCCACAGATTGACCACGCCCATTACCGCGAAAAAGCCGATCCAGGCAAAGTTGAGCCGGCTCCAGAGCGCTGCGGGCAGTTCCACCTGCTTTTCCAGCATGGCGCGGATCAGGTTCTTGCCGAAGAACTGCGCGGAGCCGAACAGGGTCACGGCGAACAGCCAGTAGAGTATGGTCGGCTTCCATTTGATGAAGGTTTCATCATGCAGGATCAGCGTCGCACCGCCGAACACCACGACCAGTCCGAGACTGACCCAGAGCATGGTGTCCACTTTGCCGTGGCGATGCCAGACCCAGCCGATCTGCGCCATCGTCGCGGCGATCACCACGCCGGTGGCGATGTAAATGTCGAAGGCCTTGAACGCGGCAAAGAAGAGGATGACGGGAAACAGGTCGAAGAGGAATTTCATGGGGTGAATTATATGGCGGCAGCCGGGTGCCAATCGAGCGCAGCGAGCAAATCAGTTACCCCCTTCCTCGGTAAGGGGGATGGGGGATGGCTCGTCAATGGTTAAATTCAGCGAAGCTGAATTTATGCAGTAGCGCAATCCCGTGGGCGCCGGCCCGTCGGGAAAGACGTGGCCCAGATGGGCGCCGCAAGTGCTGCAGACGACCTCGGTGCGGCGCATCGCATGGCTGGTGTCTGCAAGCTCGTCGATGCCGTCCGGCTCGATCGGGGCGGTGAAGCTGGGCCAGCCGCAGCCGGAATCGAATTTCGCCGCCGACTCGAACAGCGGCTCGCCGCAACCGATGCAGCGATAGATTCCCGGGTCCTTGCAGTCCCAGTATTCGCCGCTGAAGGCGCGCTCGGTGCCCTTCTCGCGGGTGACGTGGTATTGCATGGGCGTGAGTTGCGTGCGCCATTCGGCTGCGGTTTTGCTGATCTTTTTGCTCATGAGCGTCTCCGGGGGCTGACTATAATGCGGCCCACGATGAGCGAGATCAAGCCGCACAGGCAAAAAATCATGTTCCCGCAGCTTGCGACGGTGATGGTGCTTTGCACGCCTCGAACGCCGCTTTGCGGCCAGGCGTCCCCGGTTGGGACCGGAACGATTCGATGCGCGTGACCGTGCTCGGCGCCGGCGTCGTCGGCGTGACCAGTGCCTGGTACCTGGCGGCGGAGGGGCACGAGGTGACGGTGATCGACCGTCAGCCGCTGCCGGCGCAGGAGACCAGTTTCGCCAACGGCGGACAGATCTCGGTCAGCCATGCGGAACCCTGGGCCAATCCCCGCGCTCCCTTGAAGGCGCTGCAATGGCTGGGGCGCGAAGATGCTCCCCTGTTGTGGCGCCTGCGCGCCGATCCGGCGCAATGGGCCTGGGGCCTGCGCTTCCTGCGCGAATGCACGGCTGCGCGGGCGCGCGCCAATCTCGGCGCCATCGTCAGGCTCGGGCTGGCCAGCCGCGCCGCGCTGCAGGCCTTGCGCCGGGAACTGGCGCTCGAATACGACCATCTCGAACGCGGCATCCTGCATTTCTATACCGATCCCGGTGAATTCGAGCATGCCTTGCCGCAGGCGGCGCTGATGCGCGAATTCGGTTGCGAGCGGGTGCCGCAGACGGCGGCGCAATGCCTGGCCATAGAGCCCGCTTTGGCAGGATCGCGGGTTCCGGTGGTGGGCGGAACCTATACCGCCAGCGACGAATCGGGTGATGCGCGGCGCTTCACCGAGGCGTTGGCACGGCATGCGGCGGCGCGCGGCGTGCGTTTCCGTCAAGGCGAGACGGTGCAGGCGCTGCTGCGCGAAGGCGGCCGGCTGAGCGGCGTGCGCCTGGTTTCGGGTGAAACCCTGGCGGCAGACTTGACCGTGCTGGCATTGGGCAGCTATTCGCCCTTGCTGTTGCGGCCGCTGGGCCTGCACCTGCCGGTCTATCCGGCCAAGGGCTATTCGGCCACGCTGAGCTTGCCGGACGGGGCAATCGCGCCGACCGTCAGCCTCACCGACGACGGGCACAAGATCGTCATCTCGCGCCTCGGCCGATCGCTGCGGGTGGCCGGCACGGCGGAGTTCAATGGCTACGACACGTCGCTCAACGCCCCGCGCTGCGCTGCGCTGCTGCTGCGCACGCGCCAGATCTTTCCGGCGCTGGCGACGGTGAGCGAGGTCAGCTACTGGGCCGGGCTGCGTCCGGCGACACCCGGCAACGTGCCGCTGATCGGCGACATGGCGGGTGCCGGGCTGGCCGGCTTGTGGCTCAATACCGGTCACGGTACGCTGGGCTGGACCCTGGCCTGCGGCTCGGCGCGATTACTGGCCGATCTGGTTGCCGGCCGCGATCCGGGACTGGACGCTACGCCTTACCGGTTCTAAGCGCCGTCGCACCAGCGCCGACTTTGTAGGAGCCAGCTTGCTGGCGATAAGCCTTGGTGCATGGCGCTGCCATCGCGAGCAAGCTCGCTCCTACGGGGTACGTCGGATTCTCGTGTTAGTGCAGATGCCGCGGCGCGGTTTCGGCCTGTTCTTCGGGCAGTTCCGCGTGCACCGGTTCGCCCTCGGGATTCGGATAGAGCGGGGCGCCGCAGTCGTCGCAGAATTCGAGCGGGAAGCGTTGGTCGAGCATCAGCACGTTGGTCACGCCAGACTCCCGCAATGCGGCTTCGATCTGGGTCGGCGCGTCATTGGTCTCGTCTTCGTGTTCGAGCAGCGGCCAGACCACGCCATGCAGCACGTCGCTGTTGCCGCGCTGGGTGAAGCCGATGCGGAATTCCTCGAGCTGGCGATCATGAAAAGGCGCCACCACGGCGCGCAATTCGCCCGCCGGCTGATTCAGCACGGTTTGCAGGAAGGCCACCGCGGCGCGCAGCGACCAGGGACGCGAGGCCCGGTCGGCATCGCGCACGGCGGCATGGTAGGCCAGCACCGGCATGAATTCGAGGGCGCAGGCGGGCAGCAGCGGCCGCAGCGCTTCGCCGCCCTGCATTGTCCATTGCTTGAAGGATTCCGCCGGATCGCCGTCATCTTCCTGCCAGCGGAACAGCGCCGCGCCGCGCGGAGCGGCGACGGCGCCGACCAGGTAGCGGGTGTCGGAGAGGAAGTTCATGGTCTCAGGCAGTTGCGCCGGGTCGAATTTCAGGTTGCGGCCATGAACCGCGGCCTTGGCCAGCTTGCCCGCGAGATCTGCGGTGTCCGCATAGTTTTGCGGCAACTGGTCGGGGCTGTAGAGAACATCGGAGAGGCTGAGCTTGGCGTCGGCGGCGAGTACGTGGGCCTGCAGATGAACCCGCAGGGCATCCAGCTGCGCCGCGGGAATGTTCCCCGACGGTATCTGGAAGCGCGACCAGGCCAGCACCGGCGCCGCGATCATCACCGTATCGAGCCCTCCGCCGGCTTCGACGCGGCGGGTTTCGGCGCAGGATTCGATCATGTCGGCCAGTTCGTCGTAGGCGCGCGAGCCGCCGTTATAGAGATGGTCCAGCACGGCGATCAGGGTTTCTTCCCCGTTGTCGGCCAGCAGGTGGTCTATGTGCGTCGCAAGGCGGACTTCCCAGTAAGCGTCCTCGATCCGGTTCGAGGATTGGCTGAGTCGGGTTGCCAGGCGCGTGAGCAATTCGGAATCGGGCGTCTGGCGGGCGCGACGAGGAAGGCGGTTGCGTTTCATGGAAAACTCTGGCCGAAAAATAAGCCGGCGGAAGCGCCGGATACGAATTCTACCAGTTGGACGGACTGGTATGCCGGGCGCGGCGCGGCGTCGGAAGCTGATAAAATTCGCACGTTTTTTTGCCAGCGGTGGTGCCCGATGTTTTCGAAATTGATGCCCAAAGAGGCGAAGTTCTTCGATTTGTTCAATGCGCATGCGGATCTGATCGTCAAGGGCGGACGGCAACTGGTGGCCCTGGTCGATGATCTGGGCAAGGGCCCCGATGTACTGGCCCAGCATGTGCAGGCCATCGACGAGATCGAAACCACGGCCGACAAGATCACCCACGAGACTATTGCGCTGCTGCACACCTCGTTCAATACGCCGCTGGATCGCGACGAGATCCACCAGTTGATCATGCGCATGGACGATATCCTTGACCTGATCCAGGATTTCGCCGAAGCCATGTACCTCTACGACATCCGTCAGCTGACGCCGGAAGCCAGGCAGCTCTCGGACATTGTCGCTTCCAGTTGCGAGCGGGTGAAGTCTGCTGTGATCCTGCTCAACAAGATGGACAATGCGCCGGCCATGCTCAAGCTATGCCGCGAAATCGACCAACTCGAGTCCGACGCCGACCGCGCCATGCGTACCGGCATCACCAAGCTGTTCCGCGAAGAGGCCGACGTGCGCCAGTTGATCAAGATGAAGGGCATCTACGAGCTGCTGGAGTCCGTGACCGATCGGGCGGAGGACGTGGCCAACATCATCGAGGGCATCATCCTCGAGAATTCCTGAGCGGCTGCCATGCAAGCGGTCGAGATGAGTCTCACGGTGATCGTGGTGCTGGTGCTGCTGGCGCTGGTCTTCGATTTCATGAATGGCTTTCACGATGCGGCAAATTCAATCGCCACGATCGTTTCCACCGGCGTCCTCAAGCCGCAGCACGCGGTGGCCTGGGCGGCCTTCTTCAACGTCGTGGCCATCGCGATATTCCAGCTCAAGGTGGCCAGCACCATCGGCAAGGGCACCATCGATCCGGCCATCGTCGATCATTACGTGGTGTTCGGTGCGCTGATCGGCGCCATCGCCTGGAACATCATCACCTGGTACTACGGCATTCCCTCGAGCTCGTCCCACGCCCTGATCGGCGGCCTGGCCGGCGCGGCAATAGCCAAGGCCGGCACCGGCTCGCTGGTCTGGGCCGGCATCGGCAAGGTGGTGGCCTTCATCCTGATCGCGCCGCTGCTCGGCTTCATCCTTGGCGGCACGCTGATGGTGGTGGTGTCGTGGCTGTGCAACCGCAGTACGCCGCGCAAGGTGGACAAGAGTTTCCGCCGCCTGCAACTGGTGTCGGCGGCCTTTTACAGTCTCGGCCACGGCGGCAACGACGCGCAGAAAACCATCGGCATCATCTGGATGCTGCTGATCGCCGCAGGTATTTCGAAGTCAGGTGAATCGGTACCGATGTGGGTGGTGTTCTCCTGCTATACGGCGATGGGTCTGGGCACCATGTTCGGCGGCTGGCGCATCGTCAAGACCATGGGCCAGCGCATCACCAAGCTGCGCCCGGTAGGCGGCTTCTGCGCCGAGACCGGCGGTGCGATTACCCTGTTCACGGCAACCATGCTGGGCATTCCGGTGTCCACCACCCATACGATCACCGGCGCCATCGTCGGCGTCGGCACGTCCAAGGGGCCCAGCAACGTACGCTGGGGCGTGGCGGGCAGCATCGTCTGGGCCTGGGTCCTGACCATTCCCGCCAGCGCGCTGATCGCCGCCGTGGCCTGGTGGCTCGGAAAGTCCCTGTTGTAAGGCGCTGTGAGTCCCTGCCAGCATTGTGGCGCCTGTTGCGCCACCTACCGCGTTTCGTTTCATAGCGATGAAGTCGACGACATGCTGGGCGGGCGGGTGCCGGTAGGGCTGACCGAACCGATCGGTGCGCAACTGGCATGCATGTGCGGCACGGCGAGCGCACCCTTGCGCTGCATTGCCTTGCGCGGACGCATCGGCGATGCGGTGTCCTGCGCCATTTACGAGTTTCGTCCGCAAGCCTGCCACGAGTTCGCGCCGCTGGCTGCCGTGGGCGGTGGCGACGAGGCCTGCAACGACGCGCGGCGGCGCCATCGCCTGCCGCCGCTGAGACCGGTGGCGGCATGAGCGGTCGTCGCTGGGCCGCCCCAAGGCGGCCGCAGCCAAGCGTCCGGAATCATGCCGCTTGCGGCGGGATGAACCATGATCGCCCCCTTCCCTGGGAAGGGGGATGGGGGGAAGGTCCATGAATCAGCGCATCGCGCCGGGTCCGGCGGCATTCGGCCTGATGGTGCTGCTGTGCTCCATCTGGGGCTTCCAGCAGGTGGCGATGAAATTCGCCACCGCCGAGATCAGTCCGATCCTGCAGGCCGGTTTGCGCTCGGGACTCGGCGCCGTTCTCGTTTACGCCTGGGCGCGCTGGCGCGGTATCGCCCTGGTCGCGCGCGACGGCTCGCTGCGCCCGGGCCTGCTGGCCGGCCTGCTGTTCGGCTTCGAATTCGTCTTCATTTTCGTCGGCGTCGATCTGACCACGGTCTCGCGCATGGTGGTGTTCCTGTACACCGCGCCCTGTTTCACGGTACTCGGGCTGCATTTTTTCGTGCCCGGCGAGCGCATGGGCTGGCGCCAGGGCGCCGGCGTGCTGCTGGCCTTTGCCGGCCTGGTTACGGCCTTCATCGACAAGGCCGCGGGCGGCAGCCTGCTCGGCGATTTCTTCGGCGTGCTGGCGGCATTGTTCTGGGCGGCGACCACGGTGCTGATCCGCGCCACGGCACTGGCCAGGGTGACGGCGACCAAGGTGCTGCTGTATCAACTGGTGGTGTCGGCCGCGGTCATGTTCCCGTTGTCCTGGCTGGTCGGCGAGCGTGGCATCGGCGTGCTGTCAGCGCCAACTCTCTGGGCCATGGCCTACCAGATCGTGATCGTCGCCTGCATCAGCTATCTGGCGTGGTTCTGGCTGCTGACGCGCTATCTTGCCGGACGGCTGCTGGTGTTCTCCTTCCTGACGCCGCTGTTCGGCGTCGGTTTCGGCATGGTGCTGATGGGCGACCAACCGAGCCTGCACTTCTTCGCCGCCGCGGCAATGGTGGTGGGCGGCATCGTGCTGGTCAATCTGCCGGCAAGGAAATGAACCTGCAAGAAGCATTTGATCCGCAGATTTCGCCGATTGACGCAGATGGATCAGGGCGTTACTTGGACAGGTCGTACCACCTGCCGGGTACGCCGTGGGCATCGGCCACTTCTTTGTTCTATCTGCGTAATCTGCGTCATCTGCGGATTGAATTGAGATTTTTAGGATGAACCGAACCCAGGCGTGCGCTCTCGGCTTGCGCTCGGTCATGCCGCTGCTGGTTGGCGTGGCGCCCTTCGGCGTGATCTATGGCGTGGTCGCGCTGCAAAGCGGCATTCCGCCGCTGGCGGCGATGGCCATGTCCTCGATTGTTTTCGCCGGATCGGCCCAGTTCCTGCTCGCGCAACTGGTCGGTGCCGGCGCGCCACTGCTGCTTACCGCCGGCGCGGTGGGCCTGGTCAATTTGCGCCACGCGCTCTACAGCGCATCGGTGGCGCCGCTGCTGGCAAAACTTCCGCGGCGCTGGAAAATTCTGCTGGCCTACCTGCTGACCGACGAAGCCTATGCCGCGGCAATTCCGCATTTGCTTGACGATGCCGCGCAGCCGCGCTCACCTCATGCGCACTGGATTCTGTTCGGCTCCGGCTTCGGCCTGTGGGCCGGCTGGCAGGTGGCGACGCTGGCGGGGGTGTTGATCGGCGCGCAACTGCCTTCGGATCTCGGGCTGGATTTTGCCCTGCCGCTGACCTTCATCGCCATCGTGGTACCGATGATAGACAGCCGCGCGCTGCTGGCGGCCGCGGTTGCGGCGGGTGCCGTAGCCGTTGTCCTCGCCGCGTTGCCCTACAAGATCGGCCTGTTCATCGCCGCACTGGCCGGACTGATCGTCGGCGCGGCCATGACGAGGAAGGCGGCATGAATCTCTGGCTCCTGATGCTGGTCTGCGGCCTGTTGACCTTCGCCATCCGCTACTCCTTTATCGCGGCGGAAGGGCACTACCAGCCGCCGCCCTGGTTTCGGCGCCTGCTGCCCTTCGTCCCGATCGCGGCGCTGACTGCGCTCACCACACCGGAACTGTTGCTGATGCAGGGCGAACTGGTTCTCGGCAGCGGCAACCTGCGCCTGTGGGCCGGTCTGGTGGCCATCGTGGTTGCCGCTGTCTGGCGCAACACCTTGCTCACCATCGGCTGCGGCTTTGTGGCGTTGTTCCTGCTGCAGCGTTTGGGCGGCTAACGGAGCGGGCAACTGCGAAAGCCGACGAAGATGTCGTCGCGCTGCGGCTCGTAGTAGTTGCGATAGCGCGAGTTGCGCATGCGCGAGTGGGTCGCGAAAGAGCCGCCGCGCACGCTGCGGTGGGTGTGGAAAAACGGCGCGGCGTATTCGGCGTAAGGGTCGGGGCTGAAACCCGGGTAGGGCGCGAAGGCACTGGCCGTCCATTCCCAGACCTGAGTGCCCCAGTCGAAGGCAGCGGCGTGCCGCGCCGCATATTCCCATTCCGCTTCGCTCGGCAGGCGGCGGCCGGCCCAGCGACACCAGGCCTCGGCTTCATGTGCCGTCAGATGAATCACCGGCTGCTCGGGCGCCAGGGCTATCCAGCGCTCGAAGCGGCGCTGCTGCCAGTGGCCTTGTTCGCGGCGCCAGTAGTGCGGCATGGTCTGCCCGGTGGCGGCGAGCCAGGCCAGGCCGTCCGCCGACCACCATTGTGGCTCTCGATAAGCGCCTGTCTCGACGAAGGCCAGGTAGTCGGAGTTCCGCACCGGCGTCGCCGCAATCGCGAAATCGGCAATGCGCTGCGGATGCGCCCATTTTTCGTTGTCGAAGACAAAGCCCCTGGCTGTCGGCGAGCTGCCCATGAGGAACTCGCCGCCGGTCAGTTCGATGTCGGCTGCCGGCGGCAGCGCGGCCAGTCCATCGGCATGGGGCCAGCACAGCGTCTGCCGCATATAGCAGAATGCTTCGTCGTGCATGTCCTCGTGGAACAGCGCGAGGCGATGGAAATAAAGCGCCGCATCGGTCTCGGGCAGCTTGTGCAAGGCATCCAGCGCGGCGGCCAGCGTGTCTTCGAGATAGCGTCGGGTGGTCTGCCAGTTGGGGAGGTCGAGCTGCCAGCGGCTGTCATGCGGGACCGTGCGCGAGTCGTACCAGCGATCGGCATCCGCCAGCAGCGAAGGGGCCGGCGGCTGGTTCGCGCCGCGCTGGCGCAGGCACCAGTATTCGGCGAACCAGGCGACATGGCCGATTTCCCACAGTGGCGGGTTGATGATGGTCAGGCAGGGCACCCGCAGCGGATCGGGCATTGCCGCCGCCGGCCAGTCAGCGCAGGCGTCAAGCAGGCGCACCGTATAATCGCGGGCATCCTGCAACGCCTCGGCCAAGGCTACTTTCCCAGCGATTCTGATATCCGGCATTGTCATGAGTGCACCTCCATCCGTCGCCATTATCAGCCCCGCGCTGGCCAGTGCCAATAACGGCAACTGGCATACCGCGCGACGCTGGGCGCACTGCCTGGCATCTCTGGCCCAGGTGCGCATCGAGCAGGAGTGGCGTGGCGCCAGCGCCAACTTTCTGATTGCCCTCCATGCCCGTCGCTCGGCGGCTTCGATCGCCGCCTTCGCCGAGCGTCATCCCGAGCGTCCGCTGATCGTGGTGCTGACCGGCACCGATCTCTACCGCGACATCGCGGTCGACAAAAGCGCGCAGCGCTCTCTGGCGCTGGCCAGCCACCTGGTGGTGCTGCAGGCGGAGGGGATCCAGGCCCTGCCGCCCGAATACGCGGCGAAGGCGCGGATCATCTACCAGTCGGCGCGCCCGCTGGTGCCAGGGCGGCGCAGCCGGCGCCATTTCGATCTGGCATTGGTCGGCCACCTGCGGCCCGAGAAGGACCCGTTGACGGCAGTGCGCGCCTTGCGCCGCCTGCCGGCCGAACTGCCGCTGCGGCTGTTTCATATCGGCAACGACCTCGATCCGGCGCTCGCCGCCGAGGTGCACGCTTTGGCCGCCGCCGATCCGCGCTATCGTGCGCTGGGCGCCCTGTCACAGGCGGCGACGCGGCAGCGCATCAAGCGCTGCCACCTGTTGTTGCTGCCCTCGCTGATGGAAGGGGGCGCCAATGTATTGATCGAGGCCGTGACCAGCGGGGTTCCGGTACTCGGCAGCGACATTGCCGGCAACCGCGGCATGCTCGGCGCGGATTATCCCGGCTGGTTTCCGGTCGGCGATGCGGCGCGTCTGGCCGAGCTGATTTCGACCGCGATGCACGATCCGGACTACTACGCGAGCCTGTCCCGGCGTTGCGCCGAGCAGGTATCCCTGTTTTCCCCGACACACGAATGCGCTTCCGTGCGCAGCCTTCTGGACTTGAAAAGGTAATTGAACCCATGAATTCCAACAAGCTTTCCGCCAATCCGATCCGTCTTACTTCGTTCAGCCATGGCGGCGGCTGCGGCTGCAAGGTCGCTCCCGGCTTGCTGACCGAAATCCTGCGCGGCGTGCGCAACTTTCCGGTACCAAAGGAATTGCTGGTAGGCATCGAAACCGCGGACGACGCCGCGGTGTATCGCCTCAACGACCAGCAGGCGTTGATCGCGACGACGGACTTTTTTATGCCCATCGTCGACGATCCCTTCGACTTCGGCCGCATCGCCGCCACCAACGCGATCAGCGACGTGTATGCCATGGGCGGCACACCGATCATGGCGCTGGCCCTGGTCGGCATGCCGATCGACAAGCTGCCGATCGAGGTCATCGGCAAGATCCTCGAGGGCGGCGAAAGCGTCTGCGCCGCGGCCGGCATCCCGATCGCCGGCGGCCACACCATCGATTCCGTCGAACCGATCTATGGCCTGGTGGTGATGGGCCTGGTACACCCCGACAAGGTCAAGACCAACGCCGGCGCGCGCGCCGGCGACGTGCTGGTCCTCGGCAAGCCGCTCGGCGTCGGCGTCTTGTCGGCGGCGCTGAAGAAGGGGGCGCTGGATGCCGCGGGCTATGCCGCGATGATCGCCAGCACCACCCAGCTCAACACGCCGGGCCGGCAACTGGCCAATCTCGATACCGTGCATGCCCTGACCGACATAACCGGCTTCGGCCTGCTCGGCCACCTGCTGGAGGTGTGCCGCGGCGCCCAGCTCACGGCATCCCTCGACATGGCGGCGATTCCGATGCTGGCCGGGGTGGAACAACTGGCGACGGCGGGCTATATCACCGGCGCCTCGGCGCGCAACTGGACCGCCTACGGCGATGACGTCACGCTGGACGCCGCGATCACGACCATGCAACGCGCGCTGCTGACCGATCCGCAGACCAGCGGCGGCCTGCTGGTGGCCTGCGATCCGACAGCGGTCGACGCCGTGCTGGAGGTGTTCCGTGCCGAAGGTTTTGCCGCGGCCGCGGTGGTTGGTCGCCTGGAGTCGGGGCCGGCACGGGTGACCGTGGGCGCTTAGCCGCTCTTGCTTCCGGTCGCCGACAGCGCCTCAGTCGGCAAGCAGCAGAAACACGGTGGGGCGCTTGTCCAGTTGTGGCGTTGCGGTCGCCTTCCAGTCCGCGATGCGGCGCGTGGCGATTTGCTCGCTGGAGAGGCTCAGGTCGGTCGCCAGGCAAAGGCGCGTCTTCGGTTTGCAGGCCAGCAGCAAGGTATTGAACAAGGCCTGATTCCGGTAGGGCGTTTCGATGAATATCTGGGTTTGCCGCAGGCGCGTCGATTCGCCTTCGAGTTCCACGATGCGGCGGCTGCGCTCGGGTTCGCGCGCAGGCAGGTAGCCGTGGAAGGCGAAGCGCTGGCCGTCCAGTCCGGAAGCCATCAGCCCCAGCAGCAGCGAGGAGGGGCCGACCAGGGGCTTGACGATAAGGCCCCGTTCGTGGGCGCGGCGCACCAGCAGGGCACCGGGATCGGCCACCGCCGGGCAGCCGGCCTCGGACATCAATCCCAGGTCATGACCAGTCTGCAGCGGTGCCAACAGGCGCTCGATGTCGGCGGCCGAGGGGGCTTCGGGCAGTTGTTCGATGGTCAGTTCGCGCAGGGGCCGCGGATGGCCGATGCGTTTCAGTTCGGCGCGCGCCGTCTTGGCATTTTCCGCGACGAAATGGGTCAGGCGGCAGGCCGCGTCACGGGTGGCTGCCGGCAGGCAGTTCTCCCATGGCGTGTCGCCGAGGGCGACCGGCAGCAGCCAGAGTGTGCCGGCCATCGGCTAGAGCGGCTTGCTGCGCATCACGGCAGTGCCACACCGGCGGCGCGCAACATGCCGCACAAGGCGATCAGCGGCAGGCCGATCAGGGCGTTGGGGTCGTCCCCGCGCAGATAGCTGAGCAGGGAGATCCCCAGTCCTTCGGATTTCGCGCTGCCGGCGCAGTTCAGCGCGTCTTCCTTGTCGAGATAAGCTGCGATTTCGGTGTCGCTGAGGTCGCGAAAGCCGACATGCGTGTCGACACAGGACACTTGTACCCGGTTGCTCAGGCTGTCGAGAAGGCACAATCCGGTATGGAAGACCACTTCTTTTCCGCGCATCAGGCGCAACTGGGCGATGGCATTCTCCCGCCTCCCCGGTTTGCCGAAGCGTTCGTTGCCGTGGGCTGCGACCTGGTCGGAGCCGATGATCAGCGCGTCGGGATAGCGCTGCATGACGGCGCGGGCCTTGGCCTCGGCCAGGCGCGTTGCGGTGGCCGCGGGTGCTTCTCCGGGCAGGGCCGATTCGTCGGTATCCGGTGCAATGGTTTCAAAAGGGAGCTGCAGGCGCGTCAGGAGTTCGCGGCGGAAGGGCGAGGTTGAGGCAAGAACGAGCAGGCGAGGCATGTTTCAGGCTTGAAAAAGGAGGGTCGAACATGATAGCATTCACTGTTTGTGTCGCGCGAGCGCTTGACTGTGTCTGATTCGATTGCCGGAACAGTTCTCGATTGCCTTGAATTCGCGCGCAGCGGCGGTGTGCTGGAACGCAGCGTGGGTCTGACTGAATTGCCGCGGCTGGCAGACGTTCTGGTCACAAGCGAAGGTTTTCTGTCGGTTCGCCTCGAAGGATGGCGGGACGACGCAGGTAAGTCGTGGTTGCAGGTGGATATCGCAGGCGAGCCGGTGCTGTGTTGCCAGCGATGTCTGGGCGGCGTGAAGTTCCCGCTGGCTATCAGCAGCCGGTTGCAGCTGATGGCGCCGGGGGAGGATTGGCCGGACGACGATCTGGTCGATGACAGTGCGGATGCCATAACAGCCGAAAAGGCGCTGGCGGTACTGTCGCTGGTTGAGGATGAAGTGTTGCTGGCGCTGCCCATCGCGCCGCGACATGAGCAGTGCGAAGCGCCTTCGGCGAACGCAACAGGACATGGCGCATCGCCGTTTGCGGCGCTGGCTGATTTTAAGAAGCATTGAAAACGTAGCAAAGCGGAGTTTCAGAGAAGGCTAACGCCAGCCCTATCGGCGTTAAGCGAGGCGGCCGCAACTAAAACGTAGCAAAGCGGAGTTTCAGAGAAGGCTAACGCCAGCCCCATCGGCGTTAAGCGAGGCGGCCGCAACTAAAACGTAGCAAAGCGAAGTTTCAGAGAAGGCTAATGCCCGCGCCAGCGGACGTTAGGCCGTAGCTAAACAAGGAGTAGCGAAATGGCTGTGCAACAGAACAAGAAGTCCCCATCCAAGCGCGGTATGCATCGTGCGCATGATTTTCTGACCAACCCGCCGCTGGCCGTCGAGCCGACCACGGGCGAGGTTCATCTGCGCCACCATATCTCGCCGTCCGGCGTGTATCGCGGCAAGAAGGTGGTAAAGGCCAAGGGCGAATAATCCACTTTGTTGAATCCGGCCGGGTGCGCGCTGCGCGTCCGGCCGTTTTTATATAAAGAGCCCTGGGATGTCGATCACCCTCGCGGTGGATTGCATGGGCGGCGACCACGGTCCGTCGGTGACGCTGCCCGCTGTTTTTGAATTCCTGCGTCATGACACCGATTGCGCCGCCATCCTGGTCGGCCGCGAGGATGTCCTGCGTCCGCAGGTGGAGCGCGAGGCTGCCGAATTTGGCGCGCGTCTGGCGATCCGTCATGCCTCCGAAGTGGTCGAGATGGACGAGGCCGTGGCCAGTGCGTTGCGCGGCAAGAAGGATTCCTCGATGCGCGTCGCCGTCGATCTGGTCAAGCAGGGGGCGGCCGATGCGGCGGTATCGGCCGGCAACACCGGCGCTCTGATGGCGGTATCGCGCTTCGTGCTGAAAACCCTGCCCGGCATCGACCGGCCGGCCATCTGCTCCATCCTGCCGTCGCAGCGCGGCAGCACCTATGTGCTGGATCTCGGCGCCAATGTCGATTGCACCCCGGAACACCTGCTGCAGTTCGGCATCATGGGTTCCCTGCTGGTGTCGGCGCTGGAACACAAGGAACGGCCCAGCGTGGGCCTGCTGAATATCGGCGAGGAAGCGATCAAGGGCAACGACGCCGTCAAGCGTGCCGCAGAATTGCTGCGCGCCACCGACCTGAATTTCGTCGGCAACGTCGAAGGCAATGACATCTTCAAGGGAACGGCCGACGTCGTGGTGTGCGACGGCTTTGTCGGGAATGTCACCCTGAAGGCCGCCGAGGGCCTGGCCCACATGATAGGCGGCGGACTCAAGGAAGAGTTCTCTCGCAACATTTTCACCAAACTGGCGGCCCTGGTCGCGATGCCCGTGCTGAAGTCGTTTCGCCAGCGCTTCGATCCGCGTCGCTACAACGGAGCCAGCCTGCTCGGCCTCAAGGGCATCGTGGTCAAGAGCCACGGCTCGGCCGATCAGTTGGCGTTCCGCTGCGCGCTGGAAAAGGCGGCCGAAGAAGCCCGGCAGCGCCTGCCGGAGGCCATCGCCGCTCGCATGGCAGCCGTTGCCTCCCCGCGAAGCGAAATTTCGGGTACGCAGAGCGCGCCTGCGCCGACTCTCTGCGATCAATGAAAGTCGAGTGATGATATATACGCGAATCAGCGGTACCGGCAGCTATCTGCCGGGCGAGCCCGTCAGCAATGCGGCGTTGATCGCCGCGCACGGACTCGATTCTTCGGACGAGTGGATCGTCGAGCGCACCGGCATTCGCAGCCGCCATCTGGCTGCGGCGGGCGTCACCAGCAGCGATCTGGCGCTGGAAGCCAGCCGCCATGCGTTGCAGGCGGCCGGACGCACGGCTGCCGACGTCGATCTGATCATTGTCGCGACCTCGACGCCCGACTACGTGTTTCCGAGCGCGGCGGCCCTGCTGCAAAGCAAGCTGGGCAACATCAACGGCGCGGCGGCCTTCGACGTGCAGGCAGTCTGCAGCGGCTTCGTCTATGGGTTGACGATCGCCGACAAGTTCATTCGTTCCGGCTCGCACAAGTGCGCGCTGGTGGTCGGCGCCGAAGTTTTTTCGCGCATCCTCGACTGGAAGGATCGCGGCACTTGCGTGCTGTTCGGCGACGGCGCCGGCGCCGTGGTTCTGGAAGCGTCAGACCAGCCGGGCCTGCTGTCCAGCGCCTTCCACGCCGACGGCAGCCATCACGGCATCCTTTCGGTGCCGGGCCAGCTTTGCGGCGGCGTGGTCACCGGCGATCCCTTCCTGCGCATGGACGGGCAGGCCGTGTTCAAGTTTGCCGTCAAGGTTCTGGCCGACGTTGGCAACGAAGTGCTGGACGCCGCAGGCATGACCGCTGCCCAGGTGGACTGGCTGATTCCGCATCAGGCCAACGTGCGCATCATGCAGGCAACGGCGAAGCGGCTCCATATCGCACCGGAGAATTGCATCGTGACCGTAGGGCATCACGGCAATACGTCCGCGGCATCGATTCCGCTGGCGCTCGACGAGTCGGTACGCGCCGGTCGAATCCAGCGCGGCCAGCATCTGCTGCTCGAAGGTGTCGGTGGCGGCTTCACCTGGGGCGCGACCCTGCTCAAGTTCTGAACTCGAGAAAATCAACATGAAATTTGCATTAGTGTTTCCCGGCCAGGGTTCCCAATCGCTCGGCATGATGGCCGCCTATGGCGATGCGGCTGTAGTCCGCGCCACGTTCGACGAGGCGTCGGCCGCACTCGGCCGCGACTTGTGGCAACTGGTCAGCGAAGGTCCGGCCGAGGCGCTGAACCAGACCGTCAACACCCAGCCCCTGATGCTGACCGCAGGTATCGCCGTCTATCGTCTGTGGCTGGAAAAGGGGGGCGCGCAGCCGGCTCTGGTCGCGGGACACAGCCTGGGCGAGTATTCGGCGCTGGTGGCGGCCGGGGTGCTGCAGTTAAAGGATGCGGTGCCGCTGGTCGAACTGCGCGCCAAGGCCATGCAGGCTGCCGTGCCGGCCGGTGAGGGAGCGATGGCGGCGGTGATGGGCCTCGATGCCGCGGCCGTGATCGACGCCTGTGCCGAGGCGGCGCAGGGACAGGTGGTGCAGGCGGTGAATTTCAACGAGCCGAAGCAGACCGTGATCGCGGGCCACAAGGCGGCGGTCGAACGGGCGGCGGAACTGGTCAAGGCCAAAGGCGCCAAGCGCGCCCTGATGCTGCCGGTATCGGCGCCCTTCCATTGCTCGCTGATGCAGCCGGCCGCGGAAGCGCTGAAATCGCGTCTTGCGGATGTGAGCTTTGCCGCGCCGAAGTTCCCGGTGATCAACAATGTCGACGTCGCGCAGCTTGCCGATCCGGCTGCGATCAGGGATGCACTGGTGCGCCAGGCGGCCTCGCCGGTGCGCTGGGTCGAGACCATGCAGGCGATGCAGGCCGCCGGTGTCAGCCATGTGTTCGAATGCGGCCCCGGCAAGGTGCTGTCCGGATTGGTCAAGCGTTGCGTCGACAGCCTCAACGGCGGCGCCATGAATGACCTGGCGGCCGTGGATGCAGCGCTGACAGTCGTAAAGGAAAACTGATATGGCTGAGTTGCAAGGACAGATTGCCCTGGTGACGGGCGCTTCGCGCGGCCTGGGCCGCGCCATTGCGCTGGAACTGGCGGCGCAGGGCGCGACCGTGGTCGGCACCGCGACCACCGACGCGGGAGCAGCCGAGATCCAGAAGGCGCTGGATGCAGCCGGTGTCACCGGCTGGGGCGCGGCGGCGAATGTCACCGAGGCAGCGGCCTGCGAAGCGCTGATCGGTGAGATCGAGAAGAAATTCGGCGCGGTTTCGATACTGGTGAACAACGCCGGCATCACCCGCGACAATCTCGCCATGCGCATGAAGGACGACGAATGGGACCTGGTCATCGAGACCAATCTCAAGGCAGTGTTCCGTCTGTCCAAGCTGGTCATGCGTGGCATGATGAAGGCGCGCTTCGGGCGCATCATCAACATTACTTCGGTGGTCGGCGAAGCCGGCAATCCTGGCCAGGCCAACTACGCCGCCGCCAAGGCCGGCGTCGCCGGCATGAGCCGCGCGCTGGCGCAGGAACTCGGCAGCCGCAACATCACGGTGAACTGCGTGGCGCCGGGTTTCATCGATACCGACATGACGCGAGCGCTGCCCGAGGCACAACGCGACGCCCTGCTCGGCAAGATTCCGCTGGGCCGTCTCGGACAGCCCGACGAGATCGCCGCAACCGTGGCGTTTCTGGCGTCGAAGCGCGCCGGATACATCACAGGCAGCACACTGAATGTCAACGGCGGCATGTACATGGCTTGACCGGATGTCAAACCCGCGAGGGAGCCGGTGTTTTTGTTAAAATAAGCAGGTTTTTACCACCCGAACAACATAGGGAAGGAGTTTCAAGATGGAGAACATCGAACTACGCGTCAAGAAGATCGTCGCCGAGCAACTGGGCGTCAATGAAGCCGACATCAAGAACGAATCCAATTTCGTGGACGATCTCGGTGCCGATTCGCTCGACACGGTCGAACTGGTCATGGCGCTGGAAGAGGAGTTCGAATGCGAGATTCCTGACGAGGACGCAGAAAAGATCACCACCGTGCAGCAGGCAATTGACTACGTCAACGCCAACATCAAGAAGTAATTTCAAACCCGTTCCAATCCTTTTTCTCGGAGTTCATCGTGTCGCGACGCCGTGTGGTCGTCACCGGTCTGGGCCTTGTCTCGCCGGTTGGCAATAGCGTTCCAGAAGCCTGGAGCAACCTGACTGCCGGCAAGAGCGGCATCGGGCCGATCACCCGCTTTGATGCATCGGCCTTTGCGGCGCGCATTGCGGGTGAGGTAAAGGGTTTCGATGTTGCCGCCTATCTGTCGGCCAAGGAAGCGCGCCGGATGGATACCTTCATCCATTACGGCATGGCGGCCGGCATCCAGGCCTTCCGCGATTCCGGGATCGAGGTCAGCGCCGAAAACGCCGATCGCATTGGCGTGAACATCGGATCGGGCATCGGCGGTCTGCCGATGATCGAAGACACGCACGACGACTACCTGGCCGGCGGGCCGCGCAAGATTTCGCCTTTCTTCATTCCCGGCACCATCATCAACATGATCTCGGGCAACCTCTCGATCATGCTGGGTCTGAAGGGGCCGAATATTGCGGTAGTCACGGCCTGCACCACGGGCTTGCACGCCATCGGCATCAGTGCGCGCATGATCGAGTACGGCGATGCCGATGTGATGGTATGCGGCGGCGCCGAAGCGACGACAACGCCCCTGGCGGTCGGCGGCTTCGCCTCGGCCAAGGCCTTGTCGACGCGCAACGACGATCCGGCGACGGCGAGTCGTCCCTGGGACAGGGATCGCGACGGCTTCGTGCTCGGTGAAGGTTCCGGCGTGATGGTGCTCGAAGAATACGAACATGCCAGGGCGCGCGGCGCAAAGATCTACGCCGAGCTGGCCGGTTTCGGCATGAGCGGCGACGCCTACCACATGACCGCACCGGACACCGACGGTCCGCGGCGCAGCATGGTCAACGCGCTGAAGAACGCCGGCATCAATGCCGACGAAGTGCAGTACGTCAATGCTCATGGCACCTCCACGCCGCTCGGTGACAAGAACGAGACCGAGGCCATCAAGCTGGCTTTCGGCATCGATGCGGCGAAGAAACTGGTGGTGAATTCCACCAAGTCGATGACGGGCCACCTGCTGGGCGGCGCCGGTGGCCTCGAATCCGTGGTCACGGTGCTCGCCGTGCATCACCAGGTATCGCCGCCGACCATCAACATCTTCAACCAGGATCCGGAGTGCGATCTGGACTACTGCGCCAATACCGCAAGATCGATGAAGATCGATGTGGCGCTGAAGAACAACTTCGGTTTCGGCGGCACCAACGGCTCATTGGTCTTCCGCCGCATTTAGGTCGACCGGGCGATGAAGCAGGTCGCCACCCGTTCTGTTTCCATAAAGTCGTCGCGGCAGCTGCTGGTCATCCAGTCGCTGGCCCACCTTGCCGCTGCCGCCGCGGTGCTGGCCAGCCATGTTCCTTCGTGGCTGGCGGCGCTGCTCCTGTTTTTGGTCGGCGCGTCCCTGGCGCGCCTGCGCCGGTTGCTGCCGGTCGCGGGTCTGGTGCTCGGTGGCGACGGTCGCCTGCAGACAGTTGACGCTGACGGCACGGCGAGCGAGGCCACGGTGCATCCGCATACGCTGGTGCTGTCCTTCCTGATCGTGCTGCTGTATCGGCAGCACGGCCGCTTGCGCTCGCTGACGCTGCCTGGCGACAGTCTGACCGAGGAAGATTTTCGCCAGTTGCGGCTCTGGCTGCGCTGGCGCTCCGCACCGGCGAAACCGGCCTGAGCTGCTGCCCGCTCTGGTCTAGCGCGGGTGAAGTACCGTGTCCAGTGCGCGCGGCAGGGTTTCCGGGTAGTCGCGGCTGAAGTGGAGTCCGCGGCTTTCGTGACGGCGCAGCGCGCTTTTGACGATCAGGTGAGCCGTCAGCACCAGGTTGCGCAACTCGATGAGGTCGTTGCCCACCCGGTAGTTCACGTAGTACTCGTCGATTTCCTTTTCCAGCAGACGAATACGGTGCAGGGCGCGTTCCAGCCGCTTGTTGGTGCGCACGATACCGACGTAGTCCCACATGAAGCGGCGCAGCTCCGCCCAGTTGTGGGAGATGACGATTTCCTCGTCGGCGTCACGTACTCGGCTCTCGTCCCATTGCGGTAGATGCGGCAACGGTTCCACCGGTGCGGCGAGTATGTCCTGTGCCGCTGCGGCGGAAAACACCACGCATTCGAGCAGCGAATTGGAGGCCAGCCGATTGGCGCCGTGCAGGCCGGTGAAGGTGGCTTCGCCGATCGCATAGAGCCCGTTCAGATCGGTACGCGCGGCAAGATCGGTGACCACGCCGCCGCAGGTGTAATGGGCCGCAGGCACCACCGGAATGGGTTCGCGAGTGATATCGATTCCCAGTTGCAGGCAGCGCGCGAGGATGGTCGGAAAGTGATCCTTGAGGAACTCCGCCGACTTGTGCGTCATGTCGAGAAAAACGCAGTCGAGGCCATGGCGCTTCATTTCGAAGTCGATCGCACGGGCGACGATGTCACGCGGCGCAAGTTCGGCGCGGCTGTCATGGTCGGGCATGAAGCGCGTGCCGTCGGGCAGGCGCAACAGGCCGCCCTCGCCGCGCAGGGCTTCCGAAATCAGGAAGGACTTGGCGTGCGGGTGATACAGGCAGGTCGGATGGAACTGGATGAACTCCATGTTCGCCACCCGGCAGCCGGCACGCCAGGCCATGGCCACGCCGTCGCCGGTGGCCGTGTCGGGGTTCGTGGTGTAGAGATAGACCTTGCCGGCGCCGCCCGTGGCCAGCGCCGTGTGGCTGGCGCCCAGGGTCAGTACCCGGTCGCGGGCGATATCCAGCACATAGGCGCCGAGGCAGCGATTGCGTGGCAGGCCGAGTTTGGCTGCTGTGATCAGGTCGACCGCGATGTGCCGTTCCATGACGGTGATATTGGGGTGCTTCCTCACCAGCTCGGTCAAGGTCTCCTGCACGGCGGTGCCGGTTGCATCGGCGGCATGGATGATGCGGCGCTGGCCGTGGCCGCCTTCGCGTGTCAGGTGAAAGCCCAGCGAGGAATCGTCGGGCGTGAAGGGAACACCCCGTGCGATCAGCCAGTCGATGGCCTCGCGACCGTGCTCGACCACAAAGCGGGTGGCTGTCGGATCGCACAGGCCGGCGCCGGCCGTGAAGGTATCGCTGACATGGGCGTCGATCGTATCGGCGGGGTCGAGAACTGCTGCGATACCGCCTTGCGCCCAGGCCGAGGCCGAGTCCGCCAGCATCTTTTTGGTGACTAGGGCCACCCGGCGGCTGTCCGCGAGCCGCAGGGCCAGCGACTGTCCGGCCAGCCCGCTGCCGATGATGAGGACGTCGAAATGCTGAATGGCGGCTGGATTCATGGGGCGGGACTATATCACTGCTCGGAGTGTGGAACTATTTGCACAGGCCCCGGTCATTGTCGGCAGCGGCTGAGCTGCAGCAGCCGAAACGGTGACGAATGTGGGCTGAGTGACTTGTTATACTCGCTTGCGGCCAAAGTGAAGCCGCGCAATTTATCTGGCGAGAATAAACGGCAAAGCCCATGGGAGATCGCGAAGCAGACCGGATATTGGTCGAGCGGGTGCAGGCTGGTGACAAGCAGGCTTTCGGCCTGCTGGTTGCCAAGTACCAGCGCAAGCTTGCGCGTCTGATTTCGCGCATGGTGCGTGATTCAGCCGAGGTGGAGGATATTGTTCAGGACAGTTTCATTCGAGCTTATAGGGCCTTGCCGGGTTTTCGCAATGACAGCGCTTTTTATACCTGGCTGTACCGGATTGGCGTCAATACCGCAAAGAACTGGCTGATCACCCATGGCCGGCGCGCTTCGGCGACGACCGGGGTGGATAGCGAGGAGGCGGAAGGCTATGACGAAGCCGAGCTGCTGCGCGACAGCGATACTCCCGAGCGCCTGTTGATGACCAAGCAGATCGGCCAGACGGTAAATGCGGCGATGGAAGCGCTGCCGGAGGATTTGCGCACGGCGATCGTCTTGCGCGAAATAGATGGATTGTCGTACGAGGAAATAGCCAAGGTAATGGACTGCCCGATTGGAACCGTACGTTCGCGGATCTTCCGTGCACGCGACGCGATTTCGGCGAAATTGAGGCCTCTGCTCGATGCGGCCCCGGATAAACGATGGTGAGAACATGAAGACACGAATTTCTGCCCTGATGGATGGCGAGCTCGACGTCCAGGAGATTCCCGAAACGCTGCGGGCGATACGCCGCAGCGAGGATCTGCGCAGTCAATGGTGCGATTGCCAATTGATCGGCGCGGCCTTGCGGGGTGAACGGGAACTCGACGTCGATGTCACGACACGCGTTATGTCGGCGCTTGAACTCGAGCCTACGGTGATGGCGCCTGCACGGCGAAATAGCGCCGATTGGCAGCGGCCGGTCCTGGCTCTGGCGGCGTCCGCTGCCGGCGTTGCGGTCGTGGCCTGGCTGGCGCTGGCACCCGGTAGCGACGCGATGCCCGTAGGCACCGGCAACCTGGCCGGCACCAAGGCGGCAGTGGTGGCGCAGGCGACGCCGCGGCTGCAGGAGTATCTGGTGGCACATCAGGCCTATGCGCCGGCCGGCGCCATGGTCGGCGGTGCGCGCAATATCCGCACCGTTGCCGTATCGGGCGAGGGTCGTTGATGGCGTTTGTCCGCACCTCGCTGCTGCTCCTGTCCACCGTCCTGCTGCTTCCCGTTCCGGCCCTCGCCGACGATGGGCTGGCCTTGTTGCAGCGTATCGCGCAAGGGTCCCGGGAGCTGACCTACAGCGGCACTTTTGTCTATCGCAGCGGCGGCAAGGTCGACACCTCGCGCATAGCGCATTCGCTGCGAGATGGCATTGAATTCGAGCGCATCGAGGCCCTCGACGGTAGCCCGCGCGAGGTCATCCGCGCCGGCGGCGAAGTCAAATGCTTTTTTCCGGACGAGAAGCTGGTCATCATCGAGAACCGCTCCATCGGGCGCGGATTCCCGGCCCTGCTGCCAGCCGGGCTGGGCAGCCTGCCCGAACACTATGCCATTCGCAGTGGCGGACAGGGACGTGTCGCGGGGCTGAAGAGCCGTGCGGTATTGCTGCAGCCGCGCGACGACTTGCGCTATGGCCATGAGTTCTGGATGGACGCGGCCAGCGGTTTGCTGCTGAAGGCCAACCTGGTCGACGCGCGAGGCGAGACGCTGGAGTCCTTCGTGTTCACCCAGGTCAAGATCGGTGGCCCGCTCGAACATGGGGCGCTGCAGCCGCGTTTCAATACTGAACAAGTGCGAGTACAGCAGGTGCGGACGACGGAGCTCAAAGCGGACGACATGGACTGGATGTTTCGCACCCTGCTGCCGGGCTTCCGCAAGGTGGCGTCGATGAAGCGGCAGAGCGCTCCCGAGCAACCGGAAAGCCTGCACGTGGTGTTCTCCGATGGTCTGGCGTCGATCTCGGTATTCATCGAGCCCGGCGGCTCGGCCGGCGACGCTGAGACGGTGACCACGCTGGGACCGGTCAATGTGTACCGGCGCCAACTGGGCGATCATCGCGTGGTGGTCATGGGCGAGGTACCGGCACTGGCCGTCAGACGTCTCGGCGACGGCGTCGAACGGAGACGCAAATGAACCAGTGCGAAGCGGTGGTCGTGGCCGTGTCCGGCGACGAGGCCTGGGTTGAAGTGCCCGGGCGCGCCCCAAGTTGTGGCAACTGCAAGACCGCAGACGCTTGTCAGACGGGTCTGCTCGGATTGACCGCCGCGTCGCGCCGCTACCAGGTGGCCAATTCGATCGGCGCGCGCGTGGGCGATCACGTGCAACTGACCGTAGCCGGCGGCGCCCTGTGGCGCGCGTCTCTGATGTCCTATGTGCTGCCCTTGCTGCTGGCGATCGCCGGGGCAGCCGGCGGGCAGTCGCTGGCCGGCGATGCGGGGGCCATATTGGGAACGCTGGCGGGTCTCGGCGGCGGTCTCGCCTTGTTGCGCCGTAATGAAATGCGTGCGCGTCGCGAGGGTAGTCTGTATTCCTTGCAGGTTCAGACCAGGGAAGTACGATTCAAGGAGCAATCATGAAGAAATTTGTAGTCTCTCTCGCACTGGCTTGTTGCGCGGCGCTGCCCTTGCAGGCATACGCCCGCGACCTGCCCGACTTTACCGAACTGGTCGAAAAGCAGGGCGCCACGGTCGTCAATATAAGTACGACCCAGGTTATCAAGGGGCGCCGCGGCGGTCCGCAGTTTCCCTTCGATGGCGACGACGCAACGCAGGAGTTGTTGCGCCGCTTCTTCCCGGGGCAGATTCCGAATCATCCCGGCGTGCCGCAGGAGTTCAAGAACCGTTCGCTGGGTTCCGGCTTCATCGTCAGTGCCGACGGCCACATCCTGACCAATGCGCATGTGGTCGACGGGGCTGACGAAGTGCTGGTCAAACTCACCGACAAGCGCGAGTTCAAGGCCAAGGTGCTGGGCGCCGACAAGCGCACCGACGTCGCGCTGATCAAGATCGAAGCCAGCAATTTGCCGGTGGCCAGGCTGGGCGATTCGGTCAAGCTCAAGGTCGGCGAATGGGTGGTGGCGATCGGCTCGCCCTTCGGCTTCGAGAACACCGTTACCGCCGGCATTGTCAGCGCCAAGGGGCGCTCGCTGGCGCACGAGAACTACGTGCCCTTCATCCAGACCGACGTGGCGATCAATCCGGGCAACTCGGGCGGGCCGCTGTTCAACCTGAAGGGCGAGGTGATCGGCATCAATTCGCAGATCTATTCCCGTTCCGGCGGTTCCATGGGCCTTTCCTTCGCGATCCCGATCGATCTGGCGATCGACATCCAGAATCAGTTGAAGGCCAAGGGCAAGGTCAGCCGTGGCCGCCTCGGTATCGGCATCCAGGAAGTGAGCAAGGAACTGGCGGAGTCCTTCAATCTCGGCAAGCCGCAGGGCGCGCTGGTCGCCTCGGTGGAAAAGGGCTCGGTGGCTGACAAGGCCGGGATCGAGGTCGGCGACATCATTCTCAAGTTCGACGGCAGGGTGGTGAACGAGTCCGCCGATCTGCCGCGCATGGTGGGATCGACCCGCCCCGGCAACAAGTCGGTTGTGCAGGTCTGGCGCAAGGGCACCACCCGCGACCTCGGTGTCACGGTCGGCGAATTGGCGGACGAAGACGACAACAAGACGCGCCTTGCCGGCCGCAGCGGCAAGCCGGCCGAACCCCAGGCAGCCAACCGGCTCGGGTTGGTGCTGGCGGTGCCGACCGCGGAACAGAAGCGGGCGCTGGGCATCCAGCACGGCTTGATCGTCGAGGACGTCAAGAACGGCGGGGCCCGTTCCGAACTTCGCTCCGGCGACATCATCCTCTCGGCGATCGTCAAGGGCAGCCAGACCGACATCAAGTCGCTGGCGCAGTTCAACGACATGCTGCAGGGCGTTGAAAAGGGAGGCGCCATGACCCTGCTGGTGCGGCGTGGCGACTCGCAGACCTTCATTACCCTCAAGAGTCCCTCCGATAAATAAGCCGCCGCAGTTGCGGCTGTTCAGCCGCGACTATTGTCATCTGTGCCACGACATGCTCGCTGCGCTGGAAATCCTGCGCAGCGAGCCGGACGTGCCGTTTTTCGATATCGAGGTGGTGGACGTGGATGCCGATCCGGTCCTCGAGGCGAAATACAACGAACTGGTGCCGGTGCTGGCCGATGGCGAGGGCCGGGAGCTCTGTCACTACTTTCTCGACGCCGCGAAAGTGCGTGAGTATTTGGGTGCTTTGGGCTAAAATCTCCCTCTTGCTTCAATGCGTCCAAGGTGCTCAAGAGCTTGAATGAGCGCCTTTTTTATTGCTCCTATGGATCACATCCGCAACTTCTCCATCATTGCCCATATCGACCACGGTAAATCCACCCTGGCCGATCGCATCATCCATCGCTGTGGCGGTCTGTCCGACCGCGAGATGGAGGCGCAGGTGCTCGACTCGATGGATATCGAGCGTGAGCGCGGCATCACCATCAAGGCCCAGACCGCGGCCCTCAGCTACACGGCGCGCGATGGCAAGACCTACAACCTGAACCTGATCGACACACCGGGACATGTGGACTTCTCCTACGAGGTGAGCCGCTCGCTGTCCGCCTGCGAGGGCGCGCTGCTGGTGGTCGACGCCTCGCAGGGCGTCGAGGCGCAGACCGTGGCGAACTGCTACACGGCGATCGAACTCGGTGTCGACGTGGTGCCGGTGCTGAACAAGATCGACCTGCCGGCGGCCGACCCCGACAATGCGCGGCAGGAAATCGAGGACGTGATCGGCATCGACGCGACCGACGCGATTCTCTGTTCGGCCAAGACCGGGCTTGGTGTCGATGACGTGCTGGAAGCCGTCATCGCCCGCATCCCGCCGCCCAAGGGCGACCCCGCAGCGCCCTTGAAGGCCCTGATCATCGACTCCTGGTTCGACAACTATGTCGGCGTGGTGATGCTGGTACGTGTGGTGGACGGTACCCTGCGTGCCAAGGACAGGATATTGCTGATGGCGGAAGGTTCGCAGCACCTGTGCGAACAGGTCGGCGTGTTCACGCCCAAGTCGGTGACCCGCCCCGAGTTGCGCGCCGGCGAGGTCGGCTTCATCATCTCCGGCATCAAGGAACTCGACGCCGCCAAGGTGGGCGACACAGTGACCATCGCCGATCGCCGCGCCGCCCAGGCCTTGCCCGGCTTCAAGGAAATCAAGTCGCAGGTATTTGCCGGACTGTATCCGATCGAATCCAACCAGTACGACAGCCTGCGCGACTCGCTGGAGAAGCTCAAGCTCAACGATGCCTCGCTGCACTACGAGCCGGAAGTGTCGCAGGCGCTCGGTTTCGGCTTCCGCTGCGGCTTCCTCGGCCTCTTGCACATGGAGATCGTGCAGGAACGACTGGAACGCGAGTTCGACCAGGACCTGATCACCACCGCGCCGACAGTGGTGTACGAGGTGCTGATGCGCGACGGCAGCACCCTCCAGGTGGAAAACCCGGCCAAGCTGCCGGACGTCCAGAAAATGGAAGAAATCCGCGAGCCCATCATCACCACCAAGATTTTCGTGCCGCAGGAATATCTCGGCGCGGTGATCACCCTGTGCGAGAGCAAGCGCGGCTCGCAGGTGAACATGGCCTACCATGGCCGCCAGGTGCAGCTGACCTACGACATGCCGATGGCCGAAGTGGTGATGGATTTCTTCGACAAGCTGAAGTCCGTTTCGCGCGGCTATGCCTCGCTCGACTACGAGTTCAAGGAGTATCGGGCCGCCGACGTGTGCAAGCTCGACGTGCTGATCAACGGTGACAAGGTCGATGCCCTGTCGCTGATCGTGCATCGCGCCAATGCGCCGTATCGCGGTCGTGAGCTGGCGGCCAAGATGCGCGAGCTGATTCCGCGCCAGATGTACGACGTCGCCATCCAGGCGGCGATCGGCTCGACCATCGTGGCCCGCGAGAACGTCAAGGCCATGCGCAAGGATGTGCTGGCCAAGTGCTACGGCGGCGACATCACGCGCAAGAAGAAACTGCTGGAAAAGCAGAAGGCCGGCAAGAAGCGCATGAAGCAGGTCGGCAGTGTCGAAATTCCGCAGGAGGCTTTCCTCGCGGTGTTGCGTGTGGGTGACAAATGAACTTTGCACTGATACTTTTCATACTCGTTGTTGCCACCGGCATCATCTGGGCCTTCGATTATTTCTGGGCCAGGAAGAAGCGCCCGCCGGACGCCAAGGATCCGTGGTGGGTCGAATACGGCGGCAGTTTCTTCCCCGTCATTCTCGCGGTCTTCCTGCTGCGCTCGTTTCTCGTGGAACCCTTCAAGATTCCCTCCGGCTCGATGATTCCGACCCTGCTGGTGGGCGATTTCATCCTGGTCAACAAATACACCTATGGCGTGCGCCTGCCGGTGATCAACAAGAAGGTCGTTGCGCTCAATTCGCCGCAGCGCGGGGACGTGGTGGTGTTTCGCTACCCGCCGGATCCTTCGCTCGACTACATCAAGCGCGTGGTCGGCTTGCCGGGCGACAAGGTGGTCTACCGCAACAAGAAGCTGAGCGTCAACGGCAAGGAAATCGTGCAGAAGAAGACCGACGATTATCTCGATCGCGACCGCCTGTTCTACACGCCGCGCTTCGTCGAAACCCTGGGCAGCGTGGACCATCAAATCCTGGTCGAGGCCGACGCGCCATCCTTCGTGCAGCAAAGCGTGCGCTTTCCGTACGCCGACAAATGTCACTACAATAGTGAGGGCGTGAGTTGCGAGGTACCGCCCGGGCACTATTTCATGATGGGCGACAATCGCGACAATTCGCAGGACAGCCGTTTCTGGGGCTTTGTTCCCGACGCGAACCTGGTCGGCAAGGCGTTCTTCATCTGGTTCAATTTTTCCGATCTGAAGCGGGTCGGCTCGTTTAACTAGGGGCAAACATGAAATTTCAGCGTGGTCTCAGCCTGAACGGTATGGTGCTCATCGGCGTGGCTCTGGGCATGGTCGCCCTGCTGGCGATGAAGGCCGTGCCGCCCTGGATCGAATACGGCAACGCGCTCAAGGCGATCAAGGGCACTGCCGGCGACAATAGCCTCAAGGATGCGACTGTGGCGCAGGTGCGGGCAGCCTATGGCAGGCGTGCCGACATGGATGACGTCAAGAGCATGCCGCCGGCGGATATCGAAATTACGAAGGAAGGCGGCGAGCTGGTGATCACCTTCGCCTATTCGAAAAAGGTTCCCCTGTTCGGCAATGCCAGCCTGGTCTTCGATTTCGAGGGCAGCAGCGCCAAGTAATGAAGCCACAGCGCCTGGAGGCGGCCCTGGGTCACGGCTTTGGCCGGCCGGAGTTGCTGCGCCAGGCGCTGACCCATCGCAGTTTCGGTTCCTCGCATAACGAGCGCCTGGAGTTCCTCGGCGACTCCCTGCTCAACTGCGTCGTCGCGGCCGCCCTCTACCAGCGTTTTGCCGCACTCAAGGAAGGCGAACTTTCGCGTCTGCGCGCCAGCCTGGTGCGGCAGGAAACCCTGGCCGAGATCGCGCGGGGATTGGGCCTCGGCGAACTGCTGCAATTGGGCGAGGGCGAGTTGAAGAGCGGCGGCTCCAGGCGTCCCTCGATTCTCGCCGATGCGCTGGAAGCGCTGTTCGGCGCGATCTACGTCGATGCCGGCTTCGATGCGGTGCGCCGCGTCATCGAACGGCTGTACGAGCCGGCCATGACGCGCATCGATCCCAATGACAGCGGCAAGGATCCGAAAACCGCCTTGCAGGAAATCCTCCAGGGGCGGCACCTGCCCCTGCCGCGCTACACGCTGCTGGCGACCAGCGGCGAGGCGCATGCCCAGCAGTTCGAAATCGAATGCGTCGTTGCGGACCTGGGCATACGCAGCACGGGCACCGGCGCCAGCCGGCGCATTGCCGAACAGCAGGCCGCACAGCGCGCCATAGCCGAGATCAAATCATGAACGCAGCGTTCCGCACCGGCTACCTGGCCGTCATCGGCCGGCCCAACGTCGGCAAATCGACCCTGACCAATCGCCTGGTGGGTGCCAAGGTCAGCATCACCTCGAAGAAGGCGCAGACCACGCGCCATCGCATTCACGGCGTGCTGACCACCGACGATGCACAGTTCATCTTCGTCGATACGCCGGGTTTCCAGATGACCCACAAGAACGCGTTGAACCGCCTGATGAACCGCAGCGTGACTTCGACCTTCGCCGACGTCGACGTGATCCTGCTGGTGGTCGAGGCGGGCAACTGGGGCAACGGCGAAGCCGAGATCCTGCGCATGCTGCCTGCCGGCACGCCGGTCGTGCTGGTGATCAACAAGATCGACCGCCTGGCCGACAAGAAGGAACTGCTGCCCTTCATTGCCAAGGTATCCGCATTGCATGAATTCGCCGAACTGGTGCCGCTGTCGGCCGAGAAGGGCATCGGCACCGACGAACTGCTGCGCACCGTGGCGCGCTACCTGCCGGAAGGGCCGCCGGTGTTCGATGCGGACGACATCACCGACCGCTCCGAACGCTTCATGGCTTCCGAGATCCTGCGCGAGAAGCTGTTCCGCAACCTGGGCGAGGAACTGCCCTACGGCATCGCCGTGGAAATCGAGAAGTTCGAACAGGAAGGCGAATTGCGCCGGATTCACGCCGCCGTGATCGTCGATCGCGCAGGCCACCGCGCCATCGTCATCGGCAAGGGCGGCGAGCGCATGAAGCGCATCTCGACCGACGCGCGCAAGGAAATGGAAACCCTGTTCGGCGGCAAGGTCTGGCTGGAAACCTGGGTCAAGGTCAAGGGCGGCTGGGCCGACGACGAGCGGGCGCTCAAATCTTTGGGTTACGATTGAGCGCCGTCCGCCGGGCCGCCCCAAGGACGGCGCCGCCAACCACACGGAGCGAGCGCAGCTCGCGAACCAGCGTCACCCCCTCGCCTGGCGAGGGGGCTGGGGGGAGAGCCCCTTCGTGAGCAAGCGCGTCGATGGGCAGGCGGCGTATGTCCTGCATCTGCATCCCTACAGCGAAACCAGCCTCGTGGTGGACGTGTTCACCCGCGACCACGGCCGCGTGCCGCTGCTGGCGCGCGGGGCGCGGCGGCCGCGTTCGGCCATGCGCGGCCTGCTGATGTCCTTCCAGCCGCTGGAACTGGGCTGGTTCGGCGGCGGCGAAGTCAAGACTTTGGCCCGCGCCGAATGGCTCGGCGGCATGCCGCTGCTGGGCGGGCGCTGCCTGCTGCTCGGCTATTACCTGAATGAACTGCTGCTGAAGATGCTGCCGCGCGAGGACGCCCACGCCGCGCTGTTCGACGCCTATGCCGCTGCCCTTTACGCCCTTGCCGCGGGCGGCGCCGACGCGCCGGAACTGCGGCGCTTCGAGAAGACGCTGTTGAAGGAACTCGGCTACGGCCTGACGCTGGACATCGACGTCGATACCGGCCTGCCGGTGGCGCCGGAGCAGGAATACGCCTTCCTCATCGAACGCGGGCCGGTGGCAAGAGTTGGCGCTAGCGATACGGCGCCGGGCGAGGCGCCGCGCCTGCGCGGCAAGACCCTGCTCGACATGGCGGCCGACGACTACACCGATCCGCGCACGCGGGTCGAAAGCCGGCAACTGATGCGGACTTTGATCGCGCATCACCTGGGCGGCAAGCCGCTGCAATCGCGACGGGTTTTCATCGAATTGCAGGAGTTGTGACTATCATCCCCTTATCCGCGGGTGGCCATACGGAGGCAGCATGATCGAACTAGGCGTCAACATAGACCACGTGGCAACCGTGCGCGAGGCGAGAAAAACCCACGAGCCCGATCCGGTCTGGGCGGCCGTCGAAGCGCACCTCGGCGGCGCCGACGGCATCACCGTGCACCTGCGCGAGGACCGCCGCCACATTCAGGACCACGACGTGCGGCGCCTGCGCGAACTGACCCACATCAAGCTCAACCTGGAAATGGCCGCCACCGACGAGATGGTCGGCATCGCCTGCCAGGTCAGGCCCGAGATGGCCATGCTGGTGCCCGAAGGCCGGCACGAAATCACCACCGAAGGCGGCCTCGACGTGGCCGGCCAGGAAGCCCGCCTGCGCGAAGTCGTGGCGCGCCTGCGTGACGCCGGCATCGTCACCAGCGTCTTCATCGACGCCGAATTGCCGCAGGTCGAAGCCGCCGCCCGCATCGGCGTGCGCGTCTGCGAAATCCACACCGGGCCTTACGCCCATGCCTTCTTCAATCAGGGCCGCGACAGAGAGAGCCCGGCCGTGGTCGCCGAACTCAACAAGATACGCAGCGCCGGCGCGGCGATCCGCGCCGCCGGCATGCGCTTCAACGCCGGCCATGCGCTGAACTACTTCAACGTGCAGCCGGTGGCGGCGCTGCCCGGCATCCGCGAACTGCACATCGGCCACGCCATCGTCAGCCGCGCACTATTCGTCGGCATGCGCGAAGCCGTGGCCGAAATGAAGCGCCTGCTGCGCGAGGCGCAATGTGGGTGATGATGGAAAACCGGAATTCAAGCCACAGAGGACGCAGAGGGAAGCGAAACACCTCCCGTCGTTGCTTTGCGGGCATCGATCCGGGCGACAGTTCCTGCTGCTTGTTTTGGTTTTCTCTGTGATCTCTGTGTCCTCTGTGGCTAACCAGGTTTTTTCATGATCTTCGGCATCGGTACCGACATCGTCGCCGTCGCGCGCATGGCCGACTACTGGCAGCGCCACGGCGAGCGCGGCCTGGAGAAGATGCTGGCGCCGGAAGAACGCGAGGACTGCCGCACCAGCCTCGATCCCGCGCGTTTCCTGGCCAAGCGCTTCGCCGCCAAGGAGGCGCTGGGCAAGGCGCTCGGCACCGGCGTGCGTGCCCCAGTGCTGCTACCCGAGATCGCCGTCGGCCACGACGAACTCGGCAAACCGTCCTTCAGCTATTCGCCAAAACTCGCCGCCCATTTCGCCGAACGCGGCTTGACCGCCCACCTGTCCATCAGCGACGAGCAGGACTATGCCGTCGCCTTCGTCATATTGGAGAAGCCATGAACAGCCTGCCTCTCGGACCGCTGATGATCGACATCGCCGGCCTCGAACTGTCCGACCTCGACCGCCAGCGTCTCGCCCACCCGCTGGTCGGCGGCGTGATCCTGTTCGCCCGCAACTACCGCGATCCGCAGCAGCTCACCGCGCTGTGCGCCGCGATTCACGCCCTGCGCAGCCCGGCGCTGCCGATCGCCATCGACCACGAAGGCGGGCGCGTGCAGCGCTGCCGCGAGGGCTTCACCCATGTGCCGCCGATGCGCCGCCTCGGCGAACTGTGGGACACCGATCCCGCCGCCGCGCGTCGGGCTGCCGCCGATCTCGGCTACCTGCTGGCGGCCGAACTGCGCGCCTGCGGCGTCGATTTTTCCTTCACCCCGGTGCTCGATCTCGACTGGGGTCCCAGCGGCGTCATCGGCGACCGCGCCTTCCACCGTGACCCGCTTGCGGTCGCCGAACTCGCCGGCGCCCTGATCGAAGGCCTGCGTGCCGCCGGCATGGGCTGCTGCGGCAAGCATTTCCCCGGCCATGGCTGGGTCGCGGCCGACTCGCACCTGGCGATTCCGGTCGATGAGCGCAGCCTGGCCGAGATGGAACCCGACCTCACGCCTTACCGTCGCCTCAAGCTCGACGCCGTGATGCCGGCGCACGTGATCTACCCGCAGGTCGATAGCAGGCCCGCCGGTTTCTCACCGGTCTGGCTGGAAAAACTGCGCAAGGAATTCGGCTTCGACGGCGTGATTTTCAGCGACGACCTGTCGATGGAAGGCGCCGCTTTCGCCGGCGACATGGTGCAGCGCGCAGAGGCCGCCTGGAACGCCGGCTGCGACGTGCTGCTGATCTGCAATGCGCCCGACGCCGTCGCCACGGTGCTGGATAACTGGCAGCCTGCTGCCGATCCGCTGCGTGCGGCGCGGCTGGCGCGGCTCTCGCCGCCGGCCGGCTGGCAGCAGGATGCCACGCGCTACGCGGCGGGCAGGGCGGCGGTGGAGAGCCTTACGGCCTGAAGGCGCAAAAGTTGGCGCTGGCGATACGGCGCCGATCCGGCAGCCGCAAAGCACCGGCAGCCATCGCGCGGCGTTCGCTACGCAGCCAACTCACGCGCCGCCCATTTTCGCGCCAAGCCGGGCATCGAATTTCTTCTTGTCGATGACGAAACGCTCGTGCCGGCCGCGGGATATCAGGTCCATTCCATCGTGGGCTTCGACGGAAAAAACCAACCGCTTGCCTTCGACCGCGATCAACTCCACCGTCGCCGTGACCTCCAGGCCCGGCGGCGTTGCCGCCTCGTGGCTCACATCGATGTGGGTTCCCACCGTTTGCTCCTGCGGCCAGTCGAGATGGGGATTGATCGCCTTGATGCAGGCCCATTCGAGGAAGCCGACCAGAAAACCTGTGGCGAAGACTTCCGGCATCGCCAGGAACTCCTCCGACTCCGGATAAAGCGCCGGGACGGTTTTCGATGGCGGAACGATGAACTTGTGCTCGTACCTGATGCCGGGTTTCAAGGTCTCCTTCATCTTCGCGTCAGTCCGGGATCTCGGGTTCGACGAGCGTTGCCAACTGCGCTAGGGATTCCTGCCACCCGAGGTAGCACATCTCAAGCGGAATGACTTCCGGGACCCCTTCCTGCACGACGTTGATTTCGGTGCCGCAGGACACCTTGCTCAAGGCCACCGTCACCTGCATCTCGCCGGGCAGGTTCGGGTCATCGAACTTGTCCGTGTAGCGAATCCGCTCGTGGGGAACCAATTCGAGATACTCGCCGCCGAAGGAGTGGCCGTTTCCTGTCGTGAAATTTGTGAACGACATGCGAAAGCTGCCGCCGACCTTCGCTTCCATGTGGTGAACCTTGCACGTGAAGCCGTAGGGCGGCAGCCACTTGGCCATGGCGTCCGCGTCCAGGAAGGCCCGATACACTCGCTCCGCGGGCGCGCGGAGCACACGATGAAATCTCACTGTACCTGTAGGCATTTTCGGTTCTCCTTTCAAGGCATTGCGGGTTGGAAGGCTGACCTCGGGGCATTGTATAACCGCTGCGAAAGCGTGGCGCCCAAGGTCACTGAACCGCATGCCTGGGCGCGGCGTAAGACGTCTACTCGCTCGCCATTGCGCTGACTTTGCATACCGTGCGCCAATTGCGATACGTCATCGGCACGCCAAGCAATTTCTCGGCACTGGCCGGGAGCCTGGATTTTCCAAACCCTTCGGGCGTATGCAAATAGAAGACATCATCCCCGAGATGAAAACGTTCGCTCGGTTTTCTGAGGCTGTCGAGTTTTCCCAGGTCACGGCTCCTCGGAGTGGCGGCAAGAAAGCCAAGATGCAGACTGACCGGGTCCGCTTCCCCCTCGGGAAACGGGTTCCGTGCAATCGCCCTTTCCAGCGCATCGGGCCCGAGAATGAGCACCTGGGGCGAAAAGCCGCAGCGTTCCTTGATTTCATCCATCAGCCGTGTCGCAAGCGGCGAAGCGTGCTTCTCCGTGCTCTGGAATACCACATTGCCGCTTTGGATATAAGTCCTGACGCTTCTGGCGCCCATACCCTCCCGCAGGGCAACAAGCTCCTTCATCGGCAAGGAGTTCTTGCCCAGGACGTTGATGCCCCGGAGCAGCGCTATGTAAGTCTTCATCCGCTTACCGCCTGAACCTGCAGTGCGCGTGACGCCCGGCGTTCAAGGTCAGGAGCGCTGCGCGGCTTTGCGCGCCGGGTGAACAGCCTGCTGCAGAACCTCGGTAGCCCATTGGTTAAGGCTCTTGCCTGCGGCCTGCGCGGCTACCAGAGCCCGACCATGAATCTCGGGAGGCACGCGCAGCAACAACTTGCCGGACGCCGGCTTCTCGGGATGAACTCCCTCTTTCTTGCACTCGGCAAGGTAATCCTTGACCGCATGTTCAAACTCGGCCCGCAACTCCGTAACTGTTTCCCCATGAAAGCTGATGATGCTGCGGACGCCGAGAATGCGACCGACGAAAATATTGTCCCGCTCGTCGTACTCGACACGAGCGGTATAGCCCTTGTATGACATAGTGTTCATGGCATTACTCCTGCACGCTCCAGAAGCTCTCGCGCTTCCTCGACTTGATAACGTTTGGCTTCCTTGCCCGGATGTGGCCGATGGCACCGCCATTGCTCGCCTTTGAGTTCGATTTTGACGCGCGAACCCTCGCGCTCCGAAATGCAGCCTCCAAGGGCTTTCATCAGGGCCTCGATGTCAGCGAACGGAATGGACGCCGACGTCGGGCGCGCGAAGATGGCAATGAGCGTTTTGCGGTGCTTGGCGTTCACGGGCTAACGATAGCAGAAAGTGATAGCACTCGCAATCAGGCAGGCAGTAAGGCGGCCAACGTACGATTGGTTGAAGGCACCGGGGCTGGTGAGTATCCGCGATCTCCGGATGGCGGCTCACGGCTACGCCCTATTCGTTGGGCGTCATGTGGGCAGCAATCTACGCACTTCCGCCTCCTTGTCGCTAACTGTCTTGGCGCAACTTTCCAATTCGCGAATTTGAACGCGAAGGCGGTGATCCTCCGCTGCCTTGAGAGGCTCGGCGGCTTTCAAGGCAGTGGCGACGGCTTCTTGGTGCGCCTTTTGACGCCTAGCGTTCTCCCTCGGTCTATCGCCATTGGATCGCTTGGCTTTGAAGTGGGGAAAGAGGCAAGCCAAAACAACCACAACGCAGCCTCCAAGGACGAACAAATTCAAAATCAGATTTTCAGGCTCTAAATATCTCCGACCCGGGCCAGGAATTCCAAAGACGAAGAAAGGTATGTGCTCTATCCAAGCGAAAGAGGGGGTATGGGTAAGGCCTGCGCGTCGGAAAGAGTGAAAGATGATGTCGTACACCACCATGAATACATAACTGCCAATAGTCGATCCGAATAACCAACCGGCCGCTGACGTGAGCCCACTCCCTAGGCTCGCCCAAAAGTCTGGGACGTTCTCCAGCGCCAACAACTCAGGGGTTTGCGGAAGTTTTGCGTATCGTTCCACACTCCAGTCCAACTGCTGGAGACATGCCTCCTTCATTCCTCGGTATTTGACTTGATATTCGCGTAATACTGCCAAATCTGCTTCGACACGGCGTTGTGTAATGGTGGCATCGCTTACGCCATAAGTGCCCGTCAATCCAAGGGTACCGCCAACGCTCGTTATCACTGAACGGCAATTAGTGCAGACGGGCGCCAGTGCGACCACAGAACTCTCGCTTATCGGAGCGCCACAACTAGGACAATTAAGAGCAACTGGCATAAAGTTTTCCCTGAAATAGAGAAGTCAGTTCTGTTCAAGGCATCGGCGGGCATGTGATTATCTGACGCCCAACGTTCAAGGGCAGGGGCGCTGCGCGGCTTTATCTCGCAGCGTCCGGGGACCGATGGGTTGGGCCTCGAACGTGCCGACACCATAGCTGACATTTGCTCGACGAGGCCACCCGGAAAGTCAGACTGCGACCTCGATATCAATATTTCTTCGTACGGGAATTACCGTTCTTGTCGATGTCTGTCCTGCTTATTACCTTGCCATCATTTAATAGCGTGCGATTCGTTATGTCCTTTGTCACGGATTTTGATCCGCCGCTATCGTAGGTGGTCGTCTTCGTTTCAGTCCTAGTGCCATCACCATGCTTGTGTTTTGTAGTGTGTTCTTTTGTCATTTCACTTCTCCTTTCACACCATTGGGAGTGCGTTCCATGTTTTCCTCACCAGTGCACCCCGAAATGGTGAGGCTCAACGAACGCCGAGTCGTCAGTCTCAATTACCAAATAACCACCGCCTTCGCTGCACATCCTTTCTCGGCCCACTCCAGGTCACTTGAGATCGAAGCCGAATATCGGGTCCTTAAGATTCTTCATATTCATAACGATTCTGTTCTTTCCAGGATGCAGTATGATTTTCTTTGCAAGCTGCCCGCCTTCAGCACGCCCGCCAATGACACGGCCACTATTGCCCCACCGCACTGCTGTGATCGCAATCCATGTTCCCGTAGGAACATTTGTGAATTCGAACTTGCCTTGCGAGTCACAACTTGATTCGCGCCAATACGGCGCCGCTTGACCGGCTTTCTTCAAGGCGAGGTCAATGTGAAATAGGAAAGCTGTGATCACTTCGACATCAAATGGCGTATAGGGCGCCAAAAACACAGCGTCACCACTGCAATTTCTGACTTCTCCATTTTCCGTTTTTACAAATGCCTCCCCTTCCAGCGATGCTGGTCCATCGCCACGGTATGGAGCAAAATCTACGACAGAGAATGACGCCTCCATCTCTTGTCGTTCTAGATTAGATTCAGCAAGCGACGTTAAGACAATTGCACCATCTCGTAATTCATATTTATACGTAGCTACTGCTATTGCCCTAATGTCTTTTCCTCCCCCGGTCACTGTTTCAATATTCTTTTGTGTTACTGAGGCTTCTCGGCCGTCTTGAGAAATAGCAATTTGTCTTTCCTCATGACTGATTGAACGATAATTTGTGGCCGGGAGATTCTTCGCAAGGCCTGCCTCAAATTCACTACGTGTCATTTTGACGACGCTCTTGCCAAATAGTCCTGGCCGCTCTATCGAGTAAACAAAGTTGTCTGCCAGGTGCGATACAAAAGCAGCGACGCTGCGTTGCATCAGTGCGTCATCCAACGCTTTTTCGGTGCTCAGGATATTGTGTTCCGTGATTCGATCATTTCCGCCCGCCGCCGAGGCCGAGCCTAGTATGGCTTGCGTCCACAGTGTGAGTGCGATTGCAAGTATGTTGTACGGGCGAATACTCATTTTCTGCTGCTCCTTTCGCGTTGACGGGAAGCTCTCCATATTCGATGGCTCCCGCCGGGTATCCGGATACAGTGAGGCCCTTGTAGTTAAGGTGAGGGGCGCCGCGCTTTTGCGGCGTCCCTCTTGGCCGCGAGGTTAGGCGGGCGTTTTGGGGTTTAAAGCGATTGCTATTTTATTGTTTTGAGGAATGCTTTTATTTTCCTCTTGCACTTGTTGAGATTTTTTTGGCTCAATGCCAAGTGTCTTTATGGTATCTACGATGTCCTTTGGGGGTATTACACACATGATGGATTCTCCTTAATTTAAGCGCTGTAGCCGTCTCGAAGGGTTTCAAAAAGTTCTTTATCTACATTTACAGTAGAATATTCCTCTGGAATGTTTGCTTCTTTCAAGCACTCGTAAAGACTATTACGATTTTCACTCCAAGCTATACCAAAAGGCGTTCTAATACACTGCTCAGGTTTGTGTTCTTGAACTCCACATAAATTGTCCTCCTTTAAAAATGGGCAATGACCATTTGCTGCTGGCTTAACAAAATAAACTTCAAGATAATTTCCCTCCTTTGTCTCAATTAATGACTTTTCAATATATCTAGAAATAAGATCTTCTCGCGAGATATTTAACGCTTTAGTCAACTTAGGTATGTCCACAGGGAAAAGCATAAATACCCTATTTTTGTCGAGATTTTTGCAACACTCCCCACACTTGGTGCAAGTAAAATCTATTTTTTGAATAGCAATGCTTTTAGTCATAAAAACTCCTTTTGAATTTTTCTACAACGTAACTTAATGATGACCGCCTAACGAATAGCGTTTATCCACCGCTGAAAGACTTCCATATCTGACAGTCATTTTCCAGGCATGGAAGTTTGTTTTCGGATTTGGAGATAGGCTGTTTTTCATATCCTGGTATTTTCTGCGATGGCGCGATCGTCGAGTTTTGGTTTGCGCACGGCCAGCGGTCCCGGTAAGGGGCGCTCTTCGATAATCGGTTCCACGGTGGTCAGGTGCCGGCCGCGCGCCGGGTAGTCACGATGGCGGACGCAGGCCAAAGCATGGCCGCAGCGCGCCGCGAGCCGCTTCATCCGGGCGGCGCCCGGCTCCAGATTTTTCGGTACGCCCCCGCTCCGGGGAAATTCCCTGGCGGCGGGTGGCATAGGCGGCCGGTGTTCGGCGGTTGCGGTGGTCATTGCCCTTCCTCCTTTTCCGGGCCGGAGCGCTGCCGGCGAATTTTCCGCAAGCATAGTCAGCTTCGATGCCGATGGCAATAATGCCGCTTGCCATCCGAGTCGTCGGCAGTGTTGCCGAAGCTGCGCCGGTCGCCGTGGCGCCAGCGCCAACTCTTGTTCAGACTTCGATCCGCCCGACCTTGCTGCGCTGGTGGCGGTTGTTGGCTATCAGGGCGATCAGCACGATGGCGGCGCCCATGAGTTCGAGGGCGCCGGGGATGCGGCCTTGGGCGATGGCGATCAGGTAGGTGATGACGGGGGTGAAATTGGCGAAGAGGCCGGCGTTGAGGGGGCCGAGCTTGGCCACGCCCATGTTCCAGAACAGGATGCCGAACACCGAGACGCAGAGGATGATGAAGGCGAGCTGCGGCCAGACGGCGATCAGTTGCTCGGCGCGCGGCGGCTGGCTGTGGCCGGCCAGGGTGGCGATGGCCACCGCGGCCATGATGGCGAACCAGCCCAGCGAGCAGGACAGCGCGGTGTAGCGCACCGGCGACCAGCCGGGGAACTGCTGCCCGCCCAGGGTGTAGGCGGTCCAGAACAGCGAGGCGAGGAACACCAGGCCGTTGCCCCGCGCGTCGCCGCCGGTCAGGCGCGCGAATTCGCCCGAGGTGATGACGAACAGTTCGCCGACCAGCGCCAGCGCGATTGCCGCGAGCGTGAAGTCGTCGGGCCGGCGGTGCGTGCGCCACCACTGGAACAGCGCGACCTGGATCGGGCCCAGCGCGAGGATCATGCCGCTGATTTCGGGCCGCGTCAGCTTGAGGCCTTCGAACAGGCAGACGCCGAAGCCGGCGAAGCCGACGCTGCCGAACAGCACGATTTTCCAGAACTGGCCTTCGGTGGCGAGCGCCGCGCGGCCTTCGCGCACCCAGAGCAGGCCGATGAAGATGAGGGCCGCGGTGCCGTAGCGCATCGCCGTCAGCCAGTAGGGATCGACCATTTGCAGCGCCGATTTGCCGACCGGCAGAAAGCCGCCCCAGATGGCGATCACCAGCAGCATGTAGAGCGTGCCGCGGCGGTGGTCCTTGTGTGCTTGCGTCATAGCTGCAGCGTGCCGCCGGCCAGGTGCCGCGACTGCGCGAGGCGGGTCAGGGTCGGCAGCAGGTTGAGTCCGCTTTCCTGCTTCAGGCGCTTGGCGGCGGCCTTGAGCTCGTCAAGAGTTGGCGCTGGCGACCCGCCGACCGCGCCCAGCGCGATGGCATTGCCGCTGTCGCAGGAGGGAAAGGCGATGGCGCGGCCGGCGAAGGCTTCTTCCAGGCGCTTGACGCTCTTGCCGAAATCCTTGCGCCGCGACAGCAGGTTCACGCATAGCAGGCCGTCGTCGGCCAGCCGGGCGCGGCAGTCGAGATAGAAGGGCACGCTGTCGAGGCGGCCGGTGCGGGCGTCGGCGTCGAAGCCGTCGACCAGGATCAGGTCGTAGCGCTGCTTGCTGGCGATGACGAAGTCGGCGCCGTCGCCGTAGCGGATGTCGATGCGCTGCTCATCCTCGGGCAGCTTGAAGAACTGCCGCGCGGCGGCGGCCACACGCGGCTCGATTTCGATCACGGTCAGCTTCGCCTGCGGCCGGTGGCGATACAGGAACTTGGTCACCGAAGCCGCGCCCAAGCCGATCTGCAGCACCTTGCGCGGCCAGTCGTCGCCGTGCAGCAGCAGCGGCACCATCATCTCGCGCGTGTAGTCGAGCTCCAGCGCAAAGGGCCGCGCGATGCGCATCGCGCCCTGCACCCAGCTCGAACCGAAATGCAGGTAGCGGACGCCGGCTTCCTCGCTGATGTCGATGTGAGAGTTCATTTCAGTGGGAATCTTGCCCCGCGCTGCTGGGCGTTGGGATGCGATGCGAGGCGGAGGGAGCGCCGAATGGTACATCCATGCAAGCGACCGACAACGTGGCAGCGCGCCCAACGCCCTGCAGCCCTTCGGGTTGAAGCCAGGATCGGCGTCTGCGGCGTTGCAGTGCTTGCCAATGGGACCAACCATTGGCTGCGCACTGCGCCTTGCATCCATCCGATCCTGGATTCAACGCGGGGCAAGATTCCCACTGAAATGAACTCTTAATGCAGGATGCGGCCGCTGGGCGGGAACAGCTCGTCGACGATCTCGGGCCCGAAGCGGTATTCGTGGCCGCAGATCTCGTCCTCGATGGCGATCGCCTCGGCGTCGGCGAGCATCGCCTCGACTTCTTCGCGGCCCAGCGAGAGCAGCATGTTGCGCACCTTTTCCTCGTCGCGCGGACAGTGCCAGGCGGCGGGCCGCGCCGGGTAAAGGCGCACGCTTTCCTCGGCGAACAGCCGGGTCAGCAGGATTTCGGGTGGCAGCGAGAGTTCTTCGGGGCGCACCGTCGCGGCCAGCGTTTCGATGCGGTTCCAGCCGTCGGCGTCGCGCAGGTCGGCGCCCGGCAGCTTCTGCAGGAACAGGCCGCAGGCGGTGTCGGCGGTCGCCGCCAGCCACAGCCGCGCCGGCTGCTGCTCGGACTGCGCCAGGTAGTGCTCGAAGATCGTCGCCAGGGTGCTGCCCACCAGCGGCACCACGCTCTGGTAGGGCGTCTGCGCCGACTGCGGCTGCAGGGTCAGCACCAGGCGGCCGTCGCCGAGCAGGTCGGCGACGCCGGCGACATGGGCTTCGGCGTCGGCCGCCAGTTCGCTTTTCGCCATGCCGCGCAGATGCAGTTGTTCATTGCAGTCCATCACCAGCATCGACACCGGGCCGTGGCCCTGTACCTGGAAGCTCAGGCGTCCGGGAGTCTTCAGGTTGCTGCCGATCAGCGCCGTGACGGCGGCCAGCTCGCCGAGCAGGTCGCGCACCGGCGCCGCATAGTTGCGCCGCGCGGCGATCGCCGCCCAGGACGGGCCGAGCTGCACCAGCGCGCCGCGGATGTCGAGGTCTTCGAGCAGAAAGCCGTGCACCGCATCCATCAGCGCACGAAGCTGTCGAACATGGTCGGGTCGAAACCCACCAGGTACTGTCCGGCGTCGTTCTCCACCACCGGGCGGCGGATCACGCTCGGGTGTTCCATCATCAGCGCCACGGCCTGGCCCTGGGTGGTGATCGCCTGTTGTTCGCGCGTCAGCTTGCGCCAGGTCGGGCCCTTGGTATTGACCAGCGTCTGCCAGCCCATGGCGCGGCACCACTGGACCAGGCGATCGTGCGGCACGCCGAGTTTCTTGTAGTCGTGGAACTCGTAGCTGATGCCATTGGACTCGCACCAGGCGAATGCCTTCTTCATGGTGTCGCAATTCTTGATGCCGAAGATTTTTACCATTGCAATGTATATCGTCGAATCGGTGAAAGAGAGCCGAATCATAACAAACGCGGCATAATCGCCGGCCATGAATACCCCTCTTCGCAGCGAGGCGCAACGACGCGCCGACGAGATCGCGATCTTCCAGGTCGAGCTGGAACGCCTCGACAGCGAAGGCGTGCTGCACCTCGATCCGGCCCAGCAGCAGGCGCTGCGCGAGCACCATGCCGCCCTGCTGGCGAGCTTCGCCGGGCGCTTCGACATCGACCGCGACGCGCAGGCCAGGCAGTTGTCGCTGGGCATGCGCGTGGCCTCCTTCCTCGGCGCGCTGGCGCTGGCGGCCAGCGTGTTCTTCCTCTTCTACCAGTTCTGGGGCAATTTCGACGAGACCGCCCAGGTCGCGATCCTGCTCGGCGCGGCGCTGGCCAGCCTTGGTCTGACGGTGTGGATCCAGACCCGCGACGCCTCGGGCTATTTCACCAAGCTGGCGGCGATGGTGGCCTTCGCCTGCTTCGTGCTGAACCTGACCATGCTCGGCCAGATATTCAACATCACGCCGACCGACCGCGCCCTGTTGCCCTGGGCGGCGCTGGCCTTGCTGCTGGCCTATGCCTGCGACCTGCGTCTGCTGCTGGCGGCGGGCATCTGCTGCGTGGTCGCCTACGTCGCCGCGCGCGTCGGCGAGTGGGGCGGCATCTACTGGCTGCATTTCGGCGAGCGGCCGGAGAATTTCTTCCCGGTCGCGGCGCTGTTGTTCGCCGTGCCGGCGCTGCTGGCACACCGCCGCCTGTCGGGCTTCGCCGCCATCTACCGGATTTTCGGCCTGCTCAGCCTGCTGCTGCCGATGCTGGTGCTGGGCCACTGGGGCTACGGCAGCTACCTGGCCAACTACGACATCGAAGCGCGCAGCATCGAGGGCGCCTACGAGCTCGCCGGCTTCGTCGCCAGCGCCCTCGCGATCTGGATCGGCGCGCGCCGGCAGTGGCCCGATATGGTCAATACCGGCATCACTTTCTTCGTCATATTCCTCTACACCAAGTTCTTCGACTGGTGGTGGGAGATCATGCCGAAATACCTGTTCTTCCTGGTGCTGGGCCTGGCTGCGATCCTGATCCTGCTGGTGTTGAAACGCCTGCGCCGTGTCGGGCATGGCGCCACGGAGGCCGCGCCATGAAGCTCACTCCCTGGAAGGTCCTGGCGGCCGGCGCGGCGCTGATCCTGCTGGCCAATGCCGTGGCGCTGGTGGGCGTCTATCTGAATCGCAGCGGCGAGGCGGACAGCCGCATGACGCTCTCGCAACGTGAACTGTCCATGCCCTGGCGCGGCGGCATGGTCAGGGAGAACAGCGGCCTGGCGCTGGCGCTGAACTGGCGCGTGATCGAAACCAGCACGGGCGAATATTTCGGTTCGGGTTTCGGCGCCAACGGCGGCACGCCGGACTGGCTCGACGAGTCGCGCATGGCGGCACTGGGCTTCGATACCGCGGCCGTGGCCGCCGACCAGGCCGAGCGCCGCCGCTTCGAGCGCCAGTTGCCGCGCGAAGTGCTGCTGGTGCTGGAACTCGGCGGCCCGGCCTGGCAGCGGGCGCTGGAGCGCACGCGGCAAAATGTCGCGCGCCATGAGGCGGCGCTGCTGGCCAATGCCGACAGCAAGGAGTTTGCCGCCAAGGCCAAGCGCGCCCAGGAACAGCTGAAGCGCGAGGAGAACGCGAACAGCCGGCTGTTCGCCATCGACGCCGGGCTGGACCGCGCGGCCCTGCGCGCGAAATACCCGGATCGCGGCCGTTACCTGATCGTCAAGGCCACGCTGCGGCCGCGGACGGTGACGCGGGACAAGCAGACCCGCGTCAGCGGCTATCTCAGCGCCCTGGCGGTTTCGCAGATCAATGTGCCGCACGCCTTGCGTCCGGCGCTGGAACCGGCGCTGCGCAGCCAGCGGCGCACGACGGACGAGCCCGGCGCGCGCTTCGAGGCCACCATCGCTTTCGGCCAGCGCCTGGAGCCCTGGATCGAAGCGGTGGCCGTGGCGCGCTGAGTTTTCCTGGTGGCCCGCCCTATCCCTTCCGGGGAAGGGCGCGGCCGCGGCAAACACGGCATAATCACGCGCCATGAATACATCCTTTTTGTTGCGCCGCATTCTGCCGGCGGCGCTGGTTCTGGTCCTCGTCGTCGGCGGCTTTCTGTGGACCACGCGGGCCAAGCCGATCAGCGTGGTGCTGAAGTCCGTCGATCGCGGCAACGTCGAGTCCACGGTGGTCAATACCCGTGCCGGCACGGTCGAAGCCTGTCAGCGCACCAAGCTGTCGACCATCATGGGCGGCCGCATCGAATTCCTCGGCGTCAAGGAAGGCGACAAGGTCAAGAAAGGCCAGCTGCTGATGAAGCTTTGGAACGACGACCAGAAGGCGCAGCAGACCCTGGCCGAAGCCCAGCGCGCGGTGTCCGCGCAGCGGGTCAAGGAGGTATGCACCACGGCGGCCAGTTCGCGCCGCGAAGCCGAGCGCCAGACTTCGTTGAAGAACAAGGGCTTCGTTTCGGATGCGCGCGAGGATGCAGCGAAGAGCGAGGCCGATGTCCGCAGCGCAGCCTGCGAAACGGCGCGCGCCGATGTCACCCAGGCCTCGGCGCGGGTCGGCGTGACGAAAGTCGAGCAGGGCCGCATGACGCTCTACGCGCCCTTCGACGGCATCGTCGCGAAAATCGTCGGCGAGCTCGGCGAATACTCGACGCCTTCGCCGCCTGGCGTGCCGACGCCGCCGGCGATCGACCTGATCGACGATACCTGCCTTTACATCAACGCGCCGATGGATGAAATCGATGCGCCGAAGATCAAGGCCGGCCTGCCGGTGCGCGTCTCGCTCGACGCGTTGCCCAAGCAGCCTTTGCAGGGCAAGGTGCGGCGCGTCGCACCCTATGTCCTGGCCGTCGAGAAACAGGCGCGCACCGTCGATGTCGAGGTGGACTTCGACATGCCGGCGAGCGGCGGTCTGCTGGTCGGCTACAGCGCCGACGTCGAGATCGTGCTCGCCACGCGCGCCAACGTGCTGCGGGTGCCCACCGCGGCGCTGATCGAGGGCGGCCGCGTGATGGTGCTGAACGCGGAAAGCGGCAAGCTCGAAGAGCGCAAGGTCAAGATCGGCACCGCCAACTGGGAATTCACGGAAATCGTCGAAGGCCTGGCCGAGGGCGAGCGCATCGTCGTCTCGCTGGAACGCGAGGGCGTGAAAGTTGGCGCTAGGGCCACGGCGGCCACGGCGAACGAAAAATCTAAATAGCATGGCGGTGATCCAGCTCGCCGGCATCGAGCGCGTCTTCCATCTCGGCGACAGCGTGGTGCATGCGCTGACCGGGCTCGACGTCGCCATCGACCCCGGCGAATATGTGGCGATCATGGGGCCGTCGGGTTCCGGCAAATCGACGCTGCTCAACCTGCTGGGACTGCTCGACCGGCCCGACGCGGGTTCCTACCATCTCGAAGGCCGCGACGTCACCACGCTGTCCCCGGACGAGCAGGCCGCCGTGCGCAGCCGGCGCATCGGCTTCGTGTTCCAGAGCTTCCACCTGGTGCCGCGCCTGACCGCCGCGGAGAATGTGGCGCTACCGATGATGCTGGCCGGGATTCCTGCGGCCGAGCGGGCGCAGCGCGTGAAGCAGGCGCTCAAGGATTTCGGCCTCGACCAGCGCGCCGACCACAGGCCCGACCAGCTTTCCGGCGGCCAGCGGCAGCGCGTCGCGATTGCCCGCGCCACCATCATGCAGCCTGCCGTGCTGCTGGCCGACGAGCCGACCGGCAACCTCGACCGCGCCACCGGCGACGACGTGATCCATCTGCTCGAAGCCCTCAATGAACGTGGCATGACCCTGATCATCGTCACCCATGACCCGAAGATCGGCACCCGCGCCCGCCGTCAACTGATGATGGAGGATGGTGAGCTGAAAAGCGACAGCGCGCGGTCGGTGGCGGGCGCGGCCTGATGCGTAACGCCGACGTCCTGCGCTTCGCCCGCGATGCGGCAGCCGGCTATCCGCTGCGTACATCCTTGTCGGTGCTGGCCATGGCCATCGGCGTCGCCGCCGTGGTGGTGCTGACCTCGCTCGGCGACGGCGCGCGGCGCTACGTGGTCGAGCAGTTTTCCGCGCTGGGCAGCAATCTGGTCATCATCCTGCCGGGACGTTCGGCCACCGGCGGTTTCAGTCCGGCCAATGCGTTGACGACGACGCCGCGCGATCTGACGGTGGACGACGCGTTCGCGCTGACGCGGTTGCCCTCGGTGCGGCGCGTGGCGCCGCTGACCGCGGGCAACTCGGAGATCAACGCCAATGGCCGGCTGCGCGAAGTCGTGGTGGCCGGCACTACCTCGACCTATTTCGACATACGCGGCTTCAAGATGGCGCAGGGCCATTTCCTGCCTGAATCCGACTGGAGCCGCGGCGCGCCCGTGGCCGTGATCGGCGCCAAGATCCAGGAGGAAATTTTTGCCGGGCGCTCCGCGGTGGGCGAACTGGTCCGCCTCGGCGACCGGCGCCTGCGCGTCGTTGGCGTGCTCAAGGCCACCGGCCAGGGGGTGGGCGGCCTGAATACCGACGAGGTGGTCTTCATCCCGGTCAGCGTCGCCCAGAGCCTGTTCAATACCAGCACCCTGTTTCGCATCCTCATCGAAGCCAGGAGTCGCGACGGCATCGAGGCCGTCAAGCGCGAAGCCGTTGCCAGCCTCAAGCTGCGGCACGGCGGCGAGGAAGACATCACGGCGATCACCCAGGATGCCGTGCTGGCCACCTTCGACAAGCTGCTGCGCGCGCTCACCGCCGCCGTGGCCGGCATCGCCGCGATCAGCCTGGCCGTGGCCGGCATCCTGGTGATGAACGTGATGTTGGTGGCGGTGACCCAGCGCACCGCCGAAATCGGCCTGCTGAAGGCGCTCGGCGCCCGTGCGGCGACGATCCGCAACGCCTTCATGGCCGAAGCCGCGATGCTGTCGCTGGTGGGTGCCTTGACCGGATACGGCCTCGGCCTTTTCGGCGCCTTCGTGCTGCGTCAGATGTACCCGGTGTTTCCCGCCTATCCGCCGGACTGGGCGGTGATCGCGGCACTCGGCACGGCGCTCGGCACCGGCATGCTGTTCGGCATCATGCCGGCGCGGCGCGCGGCCAGGCTGGATCCCGTGCAAGCGCTGATGAAGCATTGAACCTGGAAAAGACAGTTGATCCGCAGATTTCGCAGATTACGCAGATAGATCAAGGAGCTTGGCATGTTCAATTCATTGCTTACCAGGGCCGCGAGGGCTCAAAGAATTCGAGAATGTTTGTCTGTGGAAATCTGCGTCATCTGCGGAAAGTAGGTTGACGTGGTCTTCGTCGATTTTCTGTCGCTCGCCATCCGCGCCATCAGCGCCCAGCGACTGCGCAGCTTCCTGACCCTGCTCGGAATTGCCGTCGGCATCGCCGCGGTGATCCTGCTGACGTCGATCGGCGAGGGCATCCATCGCTACGTGCTGGCGGAATTCACCCAGTTCGGCACCAATGTCGTCGGCGTCCATCCGGGGCGCACCAAGACCGGAGGCGGCGCCATGACCGGGCTGCCCAGCAGCGCGCGGCCGCTGTCGCTGGAGGATGCCGAGGCCCTGAAACGCCTGCCCAACGTGATTGCCGTCACGCCCAGTGTGTTCGGCAATGCGGAAGTCAGCGGCAACGGCCGCCTGCGCCGCGTCTCGGTCTACGGCGTCGGGCCGGGCATGCTGACGGTGTTCAAGGGCAAGGTCAGGAGCGGCCAGTTCCTGCCCGAGGAGGAGGCCGGCGCGGCCCGCGCCCAGGTCGTGCTGGGGCCAAAGTTGAAGAACGAGCTGTTCGGCGCCGAGAATGCGTTGGGCGCGCGCGTGCGCATCGGCGGCCTGCAGTTCCGCGTGATCGGCGTGATGGAGCCCAAGGGCCAGTTCCTCGGCATCGATCTCGACGACACCGCCTTCATTCCGGCGGCGCGCGCGCTGGAACTGTTCAATCGCGCCGGCCTCAATGAAATCAGCGTCGCCGCGGCCGAGGGCGTGCCCGCCGCCGGCGTGGCGGCCGCGATCAAGGAGGTCATCATCGCCCGCCACGGCCGCGACGACGTCACCATCATCAGCCAGGAAGAGATGCTGGCCACGCTGGGCGGCATCCTCGACGTGCTGACCATGGCCGTCGGCGCGCTGGGCGGCATTTCGCTCCTGGTCGGCGGCGTCGGCATCGTCACCATCATGACCATCGCCGTCACCGAACGCACCAACGAGATCGGCTTGCTGGTGGCGCTCGGCGCCCGGCGCCAGACCATCCTCGGCCTGTTCCTCGGCGAGGCCGTGGCGCTGGCGGCGATCGGCGGCCTGGTCGGCCTGCTGCTCGGCATCGGCCTGGCGCAGCTGATCGGCCTCTTCGTCCCGGCGCTGCCGGTGCATACGCCGATATCATTCGTGCTGCTGGCCGAAGCCCTGGCCGCCGCCATCGGCCTCGCGGCCGGCGTGTTGCCGGCGCGGCGCGCGGCGCTGCTCGATCCGGTCGAAGCGCTAAGGACGGAGTAGGGCGCGGCCCGCGACAAGAGTTGGCGCTGATGAAGCCCCTGCGCTACAAGGCGGTCGAGCAAAGAACGCTCTCCTCGCCGTAGCGGATGGCGACACGGCGCTATGGGTCAATCCAGCGGCAAATAGAAGAAAACGAAGCGGCCCTGTTCGATGTCCACCATCAGCGTGGCGCCGTGGTGCAGGCCATAGACCGCATAGCCGGGCATGGCGCCGGCCGCGTGGCATTCGCTGGCATGCTGGGGCGATTCGAAATCCCGGTCGCGGTCATACCACGACAGCAGCATGTGGCTGCCCAGCCGCGCGGTGGCCTCGGCGTCGGCGAGCTTCATCGCCGCGAGGTAATCGGTGAGCGGCTGCGGCGTGGCGATTTCCGCCACGCTCACCGCGAAATCGCCTGGCACGGCGCCCGTCAGGCAGACCGGATCAGCGTTCACTGGTCAGCAGTCCGAAGCGTCCGCCCGAGATTCGGCTGAGCAGGTAATCGAAGGTATTGCCGATCCGATTTCCGATGTGGATCATCAGCGTGGCCGCTTCGATCTGGCGCGCGACCTCGACGCCATAGCGGGCTCGCAGAGCGGATTTCGCCGCGCTGTCCGGCCGCCCGTCGGATTCCGCCCAGTGCATGGCAAACAGCAGCGCGGGAATCTGGTCGGCCGGGGAACTCGTCAGGTCCTGCGCCAGCAGGCGGGAAATCTCCGACTTGGAAACGCCCGCCAGCGCGGCAAGAAACTCGTGTCCATAGGCGCAATGCCGGCAGCGATTGACGCCGGTGACGACCATCATGATGCGTTCGCGAAAATCCGCGGCAATTCCGGACTTCAATGACAGCGAGAGTACGGGGCGCAGCTTCGTCAGCGCGCAATACAAGTCGCGCACGAACTGCATGGGGCTGGCATACATGCGTCGCCGGAAACCCGGGGCAGGGGAGTCCTTGCTCATTGCATCGAGCGCCGGGGCAGCGCGGTATCGGGTCGCAGGTGCATGACTTGTAACTCGTCGGTCGGGGAGAAAACGAGAATATACAGTTTCCGACGATTTCGACGCCTGGGCGAAAATCAGGGCAGGGCAATCGCATGAAGCGCCAACTCCCTCCCCTTCAAGGGGAGGGCTGGGGTGGGGATGGGGCAAACCGATGGCGACACGCCGACGGAACGCCCGTTTCGTCCCCCATCCCCCTCCCGGCCGCTGCGCGGACCACGGCTGACTTTGCACAGCCAGCCGGCTGCGGCGGCGCGACGCATGCGTCGCGAATCCCCTCCTCGCCCCCCTTGAAGGGGGAGGAGACGGTGTTTCCCGCGTTCATGCGATTGCCCTGAAAATCAGGGTGATGCCTGCCATGCGTAGAATTAATGGGCGCGAAATGTTGAATTGGTAAGCTTGCGCATCATGCTGAATGCCGGCAATACCCTTCAGGAGAGCGTTGCCCTGCAACGCGCGGCGCTGAAGAAGATCATCGAGGAACCGCTGCGCGATGCGGCGCAGGCCGTCGCCGCGGCCTGGGGCAGCCGCGCCGCGCTCAACGCCGAGCTGGGCCGCCTGTTCCCCGGCGTGCCGCATTGCCGCTACCTTTACGTCATGAATATCGATGGCGTGCAGATTTCCGACAATGTCGGCGCCGCGGGCGTCAGCGAGGCCGATTTCGGCCGCAATCGCTCGCATCGTCCCTATATGCGCGAATCCCAGCCGGCCACGGGCTTCCTGCTGTCGCGCTCCTACATCACGCTGCGCGAGCGGCGCCCCGGGCTGACCGCGATCCAGATCGTGCGCAGCGCCACCGGTGCCGCGGTGGGTTTTCTCGGCGCCGATTTCTATCTCCATGACTTGCCGCTGACGCGGGCGCGCTTCGAGGAACAGCACCAGTGGCGGCAATTGCGCGGCGACCCGTCGATCCGCAGCCAGGTCTTCCACCAGACCCGCAGCGAGAGCGAGATGGACCGCCAGTTGGGCACCGTGCTCGGCGTCGTCGAGGAGCTGATGGTCGATCACGGCATGTACCACATCATGCTGCACTTTTCGAGCAGCCGCGCCGTGTATTGGACGCTCGACGATCCCTATCGCTACCGTCTGTTCGACATCCAGGCGCTGGTCGATCCCGACACCTGCCTGGTCTATCCGAAACACCCCTATCCGTCCGACGCGCTGGTGCCCAAGGAACGCATCCGCGCCATTCTCGACACGCTGAGCTCGCTGCGCTTCATCGACGAGACTTTCTACCTGCGCACCGGCACCTTGAACCTGTTCAACGGCATGGTCGGCCTGACCTTCTCCTGCGACGGTTCCCACTACATGCCCTGGGACGAGTTCCTCAAGCGGGATGTGGCGTTCTGGCTGGGGTCGGTATAGCGCTCGCCGCCGGCGACGCGCGTCGCGCCGTCAAGCAAAAGGCCACCCGCAGGTGGCCTTTTGCCTTGCCGCAGGTAAGGCTTAGAACCTGAAGCCGTAGCCGATGCCGACCAGCACCGGGTCGAGCGTCAGCTTGCTGACCTTGGCGCCGCCCACCATCAGGTCGGCCCGGATGTAGGTCTTCTTGATGTCGAAGTTGATATAGCTGTTCTTGCCGATCTTGTAGTCGAAGCCGACCTGCAGCGCGCCGCCGAGGCTGGAGTTGCTCAGGTCGGAGGTGGATCCGGTCAGGGTATTCACCACCGGCAGGTCCACGCCGGAAATCAGCGTGTAGTTGATGCCGGCGCCGACGTAGGGACGGAAGCTCGCTTCGGGCGCGAAGTGGTACTGCAGCGTCAGCGTCGGCGGCAGGGCCTTGAAGGTGCCGACCTTGCCGACGCCGTTGACCTGCACGTCGAGCTTCTGCGGATAAGTCAGGATCAGTTCGGCGGCGAGGTTCTTGGTGAAGAAGTAGGTGAAGTCCACCTCGGGAATCAACTTGTGTTCCACCCATACGGCGTCGCCGGGAAGCGCCAGGGCAGGGATGGGATCGGACTTCTTGATCGGCTGGAGATCCACCGCGCGGATGCGCATCATCCAGTTGCCTTCGGCCTGCTGGGCTAGGGCGGCGGTGGAACCAAGAACGGCAGCAACGGCGACAGCGAGTCTTGCATGCTTCATAACAGATCCTTTCAGGGATTTAAGGTTTAATGGTCAAGCGGAAAAAGTTTGCGGCGATAATAACCATGAGCTAGGTGTGGGAATTGACTTTTGTCAATTGGCGGGGCCTTCCGATGGCCCGCGAACACAAATCCTGACCTGCGTCAGGATTTGCAAATCAGCGAGGGTCGGGGACCGCCAGATTGCGGTCGATCGGCGGTCGATTTTTAGCCGATTTTTGGCCAATTCTTGAATGCTGCGGCGCGCATCGCCGTAGCGCCAGCGCCAACTTTGGCGGCCAGGGGACATGAAAAGCCCGGCAGCTCGTGCCGGGCCCGGATTGCGTAGCGCTATCCGCCGCGCGGCTAGCAGTCAGTCAACAAGGAAAAGGCGCAAGGAAAAGGCGCATTCCCTGTAGGAGCGAG
>NZ_JASJPC010000048.1:17098-41201 GCF_031426875.1 Sulfuritalea sp. | reverse complement strand
CGTACGTCCGGTGGTGTGGGAGGGAGGGGCCGTGAGGCTTCTTCCTATCCCGATTCGGCCCCACTTTCACGGAGAATCGCAGGGTGTGTTTGTGCATACAATAAACCTTGACGCACCACTTATTTGTGCATACACTCTAGTGCATGAAAGTTGACTTCGACCCGATCAAGAACGAGAGAAACATCAAAGAGCGTCAACTCTCATTCGAACGAGCAGCAGAAGTCGATTTCAATACTGCGCTGGTGTTTCCTGACACCCGAAAGGCATATGGCGAAACCCGTTACATCGCGCTGTGCTACCTGGATCGCCGGCTGCATGTGCTGTGCTTTACCGAGACCGAGACGGGCATTCGGGTAATCAGTTTCCGTAAGGCAAATACGAGAGAGGCGAATAGATATGGCAAGCCGCAAACCCTTGATTGATACTGACGGCGAGGTTCGCGAACTGACGGCCGAGGATATGGCGAAGTTCAAGCCGGCCGCTGAGGTATTGCCACTGTCGCTTAGGAAGAAACTAGCTGTTCGTGGCCCTCAGAAGACACCGACCAAAGAGCGCATCACCATTCGGTTGTCGCGAGAAGTGGTAGAGCAATTCCGCGAAAGTGGCGAGGGCTGGCAAACCCGCGTGGACGCTGCCTTGCGCGAGTGGCTCAAGAATCATTCTCCGGCGTAGGCCATTGCTCTATTCACACGCGTGGCGCAGTTTCAACGTTGAACTGCAACAAGCCCCAGATCCGAGCACGGCCGCGTGAGTAGCGGACTCGAACTGTACGACTCCCGTATCGACGAGCTGCGGATCGTCGACGCCGATGCGCGGGTGCACTTCTCGCATGCCTCTATTCTCAAATCCAAGGGCGCGCCCGGTCGTGACGGCGGCAGCGGCTGGAGCCAGGAGGCGCTTCTGGTCATCGGGGGCGCGGTGGTCACCGCGCCGTTGCCGATTTTGCCGAATACGATTGCTGACGGCTGCCTGCTGGTCGGCGGCATCAAGCATGCTTTGCTGCCCCTGCCCTTCAAGCGCAAAGCCGAGGTGGACCTTTCGCTGGTTTTCTCCGATGGCACCCGCTTGCGGATTGCCGGCCGCGGCGCTGTGGTGGAACTTCTCGGCAAGGCGACTTATCTTGAGGACTTTTGAGTGAGCTTAGACAGCCGGCGTTCTCGGCATCCTGTCGCTGCCGTGGTTGCTGATCCCGCGGTGAGATCCTGACCGTGGCCGCGGTGTGGCTCAGCGGACTTTCCGCGTTTGCGCTGCTGGCGGGCATTGCCTGGTATCTGGCGCCGCTGCAGCCGAACATCCTCGCGCTGCAATTGGCGTTTTCGCCGCGGGCGTTTGCCGAGGTGATCCACGCCTGGTCGGCCGCGGATCTGCTGCGCTATCGCGCGCATCTGCCCTACGACTACCTGCTGCTGGCCTGCTACGGCTCCTTCGGCTACCTGCTGGTTTCCCGCTCCACGCTGTTCGCGGCGCAGCCGGCGGCCTTGCGCAATTTCGCGATGTGGCTGCTGCCGCTGGCCGCCGCCTGCGACGCCACGGAGAATGCCTTCCACTGGTGGCTGACGGAAGTTCCGCGCTTCGACATCGCCTGGGTCTACGGCGTTTCCGCCGCCTGCGCGGCAGGCAAGTGGCTGCTGTTGCTGGGCTTCTGGCTGGCTGTGCTGTATGCGCTGGATCGGCGCAAGGACTGAGCGCCCGGTAAATGGGCAGGCCGGGCGCTTTCGCCGCCGTGCCGCCAGCACCAACTGTTGCAGTGCGTCACAATGAATCTGCGGCCATCTCCGCCGCGGGTCTAGAATGCGCAAAAAACGAGAAGGAGGGAATCGATGAAATATCACATCGAGAAGCAGGGTGACGAGGTGGTCATCAGTTTCGACCAGCAGGACGAACAGGCTCAGGCGATGATCGAGGCCATCGGCCGCTGCCGGCAAAGCGCGTGGGCTTGCCCCTCCGGCGAGTGCATGAAGATTGCCGACATGGAAACCCGTGCCGATGGCGGCACGCTGGCGGTCAGGCTGAAGCCGCGTTCCGACCTCGCGCTGAGCGTGGTCAGCATCGGCGAGTGCCTGAAGTACCAACTGCCCAAGGAAATCCAGACCTGACGTTTGCCGGCTTGCGCGACAGCGCGGGCCGGGCGGCGATCAGACCTGCAGCGCCTTGAGCAGGTCCTGTTCCAGCCGGACCAGCGTCGCGGTCTGCGCCAGTTCCTTGCCGCTGATGAGGAAGACGTCTTCGACGCGTTCGCCGAGCGTGGCGATCTTCGCCGTGTGCAGGGTGATGCCATGCTGGCCCAGCACGCGGGCGATGGCGTAGAGCAGGCCGGGGCGGTCGGCGGCACTGAGCGACATCAGGTAGTGGCTGCCGCGCTCGTCGGCGCGAATCTCGATTTCCGGCGTCACCGGGAAATGGCGCACCAGTCGCGACAGGCGCCCGCCGAAGCCGCTCGGCAGCGGCGGCAGTTGCGTCAGCTGTTCGATGATGTCGTGCTCGATGAGGCCGATCATGTCGCGGTAGGGCATGGTCGCATCGAAGGCGAAGACCACGAAGCTGTCCAGCGCGTAGCCATGGCGCGTGGTGTGGATCTTCGCATCGACGATGCTGTAGCCGAGCTTGGCGAAAAAGCCGCAAAGGCGGGCGAACAGCAGCGGCTGGTCCTGCACATAGACCATCACCTGCAGCCCGGCGCCCATCGGATTGAGGCGCGCGCGCACCACCGGCTTTTCGCTCGACGGGCAATGATAGAGGGTGCGCGTATGCCAGGCGATTTCGTCGGCGGCGTGGCGCATGAAATAGCCGGTGTCGAGCTGGCTCCATAGATCGAGTTCGATGTCGGGACGCAGGCCGTGGTAGCGCAGGATGCGCCGCGCCTCCTCCTGCCGCTCGGCGACCCCGGACAGTTGCAGCACGGCGGTGCCCTTGAGCACGCCGGCAGTCATGCGGAACAGGTCTTCCAGCAGCTTGCCCTTCCAGGCGTTCCACACCTTCGGGCTGGTGCCGCGAATGTCGGCCACGGTGAGCAGGTAGAGCGCGGTGAGCCGGCGCATGTCGCCGACGCTGGCGGCGAAGGCAAGTACGACTTCGGGATCGGCCAGATCCTGCTTCTGCGCGACCTGCGACATGGTCAGGTGCTTTTCGACGAGGAACACCACCAGCTCGGCATCCTCGCCGCTGATGCCGTGGTCGCGACAGAAGCGCGCGGCATCCTTCTTGCCGAGTTGGGAGTGGTCGCCGCCGCGCCCCTTGGCGATGTCGTGGAACAGCGCGCCGATATACAGCAGCCAGCGCTTGTCGAAGCCGGCCATCAGCCGCGAACAGAACGGGTATTCGTGGGCGTGCTCGGGCATGGCGAAGCGCCGCAGGTTGCGCATCACCTGCAGGATGTGCTGATCGACGGTGTAGACATGAAACAGGTCGTGCTGCATCTGGCCGACGATATGGCCGAAGGCCGGCAGGTAGCGGCCGAGGATGTCGAACTGGTTCATCCGGCGCAGGGGGCTGATCAGGTGCTGCTGCTGGAACAGCTTGAGAAACAGCTCGCGGTTCGCCGGGTCGCGGCGGAAGGCGGCGTCGATGCCGCCTTGCGCGCGCCACAGGGCACGCAGGGTGCGCGGCGTCATGCCCTTGAGTTCCGAGCGCTGCATCTGCAGCAGGAAGCATTCGAGGATGGTGCGCGGCAGGCGCTGGAAAATATCCTCCTCGCGCACGTCGAGCTGTTCGCGCACCATCTGGAAGTGGCTGTCGATGACGATCGGCGCCGCCGCCTGCGCCGGCTGTAGACGATCGGCCAGCACCTGCATGACGAGCAAATTGAGCTGGGTGACCAGCTTGGCGTTGCGGTAGTAGTGCTGCATCAGCACTTCGGAGGCGCGCTTGGCCTCGGTTGGGGCGATGCCCATCGCGGCGGCAAGCTTTTCTTGGTGGTCGAACAGCAGGCGGTCTTCGCGGCGGCCGGCGAGCAGGTGCAGTTCGATGCGCAGATCGGCCAGCATGCGGTCGACGCGTTCGAACTGGCGCACCTCGGGCGCCGTGATCAGGCCGGCCCGCGCCAGGTCTTTCCAGTCGTCGCCGATGCCGGCTGCTCGCGCCACCCACTGGATCACCTGCAGGTCGCGCAGGCCGCCGGGGTTTTCCTTGCAGTTCGGCTCCAGGCTGTAAGGCGTGTCGTTGAACTTGGCGTAGCGCTCGGCCTGCTCCAGTTGCTTGGCCTTGAAGAAATCCGCGGGTTGCAGCGCCGCGTTGTAGCTTTGCTCGAAATCTTCATACAGCGCATGCGCGCCGGTCAGGTAGCGGGCTTCGAGCAGCGAGGTCTGCACGGTGATGTCGCGCTCGGCTTCGTCCAGGCAGTGATCGACGGTACGCACACTGTGGCCGATGTCGAGGCCGATGTCCCACAGCAGGCCGATCAGTTGTTCGAGTTGCGGCGCGGCGGCGCATTCGGTGCTCGTATGTTGTTCGTCCGGCACCAGGATCAGCAGATCCACGTCGGAGCCGGGGTAGAGCTGGCCGCGGCCGTAGCCGCCGACGGCCACCAGCGCGCAGGTGTCGGGCATGGCCAGTGCGGTCCACAGGTCCTGCAGCACGCCGTCGACCAGAGCGGCGCGCCCTGCGAGCAGGGTGGGGCCGTGCTTGTCCTGGCGCCAGGCGGCGGCCAGCGCCTGCTGCCCCGCGGTGAGGCGCTGGCGCGCGGCGCCCGTCAGTTCGCGCAGGTCGAGTTCGCTCATACCCGTTGCATCGCAGGCAGCCGGTCCGGAGCCGGGCGGCTCAGGGAGTGATCCGGATGTGGGGCGGGCAGGGCGGTGCGCCGGCCGACATGGTCATCACCTCGACACCGGTTTCGGTGACGTAGACGGTGTGCTCCCATTGCGCGGACAGGCTGCGATCCTTGGTGATGATGGTCCAGCCGTCGGGCAGTTCGGAAATCGCCGCCTTGCCGGCGTTGATCATCGGTTCGATGGTGAACACCATGCCGGGCACCAGCAGGGGGCCGTCGCTGGCCTTGCCGTAGTGCAGCACCTGCGGTTCCTCGTGGAAGTTGCGGCCGATGCCATGGCCGCAGAATTCGCGCACCACGGAGAAACCGGCGCCTTCGGCATGCTTCTGGATCGCGGCGCCGACCGCGCCCAGATGCACCCCGGGCCGGACCTGCGCGATGCCGACCCACATGCATTCGTGGGTCATGGCCACCAGGCGCCTGGCGAGGATCGAGGTTTCGCCGACGCAGAAGGTGCGGCTGGTGTCGCCGTGCCAGCCGTTCTTGATCGTGGTGATGTCGAGGTTGACGATGTCGCCTTTTTTCAGCGAGCGGTCGTTGGGCACGCCGTGGCAGACCTGGTGATTGACCGAGGCACAGATCGATTTGGGGTAGGGCGCATAGCCCGGCGGCGCGTAATTGAGCGGCGCCGGGATGCAGCCCTGGACCTCGACCATGTAGTCGTGGCAGAGCCGGTCCAGCTCCGCCGTGGTGATGCCGGGCTTGACGAAGGGCTCGATGTAATCGAGGACTTCGCCGGCCAGACGGCAGGCGACCCGCATCTCGGCGATGTCTTGGGTGGTTTTTATTGAAATGGCCATGAATGCAGGGCACGGTTGGGGGAAGGCCATACATTTTAACCTCAGGCTGCCCTGGTCGGGCGCCCGAAAGCGCCATGCATCTTGTGTCGGACTGCCATCGCCGGCTATAATCGCGGGCTTGTCCGGGATGGTCCCGGGCAAAATCCACACGCTTGGCGCCGATAGGGTGGCTTTTCACGCGGAATATGCGGAAAGCAGCACGGCCAGGCGGAGGTTTAACCCATATCGGAGATAGTCCATGAGCACAACCATGCGCCAGATGCTGGAGGCCGGCGTTCACTTCGGCCACCAGACCCGTTTCTGGAACCCCAAGATGGCCCCGTACATTTTCGGCCATCGCAACAAGATCCACATCATCAACCTCGAAAAGACCCTGAGCAAGTATCAGGAAGCGATGACGTTCGTGCGCAAGATGGCGGCCAAGAAGGGCACCATCCTGTTCGTCAGCACCAAGCGCCAGGCGCGCGAAATCATCGCCGAGGAAGCCCAGCGTTGCGGCATGCCTTACGTCGATGACCGCTGGCTGGGCGGCATGATGACCAACTTCAAGACGCTGAAGCTTTCGGTCAAGCGCCTCAAGGACCTGGAAACCGCCATGTCGGAAGGCAACTTCGAGAAGCTGTCGAAGAAGGAAACCCTGACCCTGCAGCGCGAAATGGACAAGCTGAAGAAGTCCATCGGCGGCATCAAGGACATGGGCGGCCTGCCCGACGCGATTTTCATCATCGACGTCGGCTACCACAAGATCGCCATTACCGAAGCCGGCAAGCTCGGCATCCCGGTGATCGGCGTGGTCGATACCAACCATTCCCCGGAAGGCGTGAGCTACGTCATTCCCGGCAATGACGACTCCTCCGGCGCGATCCGCCTGTATGCCCGCGGTGTGGCCGATGCCATCCTCGAAGGCAAGAGCCAGGGTATCAACGAGGTGGTGCAGCAGCTGGCCGGCGACGACGAGTTCGTCGAAGTCTCGGACGCGGCTGAGTAAGGACTAGGCATCAGCCACAGAGATCACAGAGGACACAGAGAAGAGCAGGGGGTTTCCTCTGTGATCTCTGTGCCCTCTGTGGCTAACAGGTTCTAAGGTTTTGATTCTGGAGTAAGAGCAATGGCGGAAATTACCGCAAGCATGGTCAAGGAACTGCGCGAGAAGACCGACGCGCCGATGATGGAATGCAAGAAGGCGCTGACCGAAGCCGGCGGCGACATGGCGAAAGCCGAAGAAATCCTGCGCGTCAAGCTGGGCAACAAGGCCAGCAAGGCCGCGACCCGCGTCGCGGCCGAGGGCGTGGTGGCGATCCACATCGCCGGCGACGGCAAGCTTGGCAGCATTTTCGAAATCAACAGCGAGACCGACTTCGTCGCCAAGAACGACGAGTTCCTCAAGCTGGCCGCCGACTGCGCGCGCCTGGTGGCCGAGCAGAACCCGGCCGACGTCGCCGCGCTTGCCGCCCTGCCCCTGGGCGAAGGCACGGTCGAATCCACCCGCTCCGCGCTGGTGGGCAAGATCGGCGAGAACATGAGCATCCGCCGCTTTGTGCGCGTCGCGGCCCAGGGCAAGCTGGCTTCCTACATCCATGGCGGCTCGAAGATCGGCGTGCTGGTGGACGTGGTCGGTGGTGACGAACAACTGGCCAAGGATCTGGCGATGCACATCGCCGCCTCGAAGCCGAAGTCGCTCGATTCGTCGGGCGTGCCCGCCGAGCTGCTGGATACCGAGCGCCGCATCGCGATCGAAAAGGCACGCGAAGCCGGCAAGCCGGAAGCCATGCTGGAAAAGATCGCCGAAGGCACGGTGCAGAAGTACCTGAAGGACGTCACGCTGCTGGGCCAGGTCTTCGTCAAGGCCGAGGACGGCAAGCAGACCATCGAAGCCTTGCTGAAGGCCAAGGGCGCTTCGGTGGCCAGCTTCACGCTGTTCATTGTCGGTGAAGGCATCGAGAAGAAGGTCAATGACTTCGCCGCCGAAGTGGCTGCGCAGGCGGCTGCGGCTGCGAAGAAGGACGAGCCGGGCAAGGACTGAGCTACGCCATGACCGCACCGAAATACCGCCGCATCCTGCTCAAGCTGTCCGGCGAGGCGCTGATGGGGAATGATGCCTACGGCATCAATCCGTCGGTGCTGGCCGCCGTCGTGGCGGAAATCAAGGCGGTGACCGATCTCGGCGTCGAACTCGGCGTGGTGATCGGCGGCGGCAACATCTTTCGCGGCATCGGCGGCACGGCCACCGGCATGGATCGCGCCACGGCCGACTACATGGGCATGCTGGCGACGGTGATGAACGCCATGGCGCTGTCGGATGCGATGCGCCAGGCGGGGATCAACGCCCGCGTGCAGTCGGCGCTGAACATCGAGCAGGTGGTCGAGCCCTACATCCGCGGCAAGGCGATTCGCTACCTCGAAGAGGGCAAGGTGGTGATTTTCGGTGCCGGCACCGGCAATCCCTTCTTCACCACCGACACCGCGGCGGCGCTGCGCGGCTCGGAAATCGGCGCCGAGATGGTGTTGAAGGCGACCAAGGTCGATGGCATCTACACCGCGGACCCGAAGAAGGATCCGGCGGCCACCCGCTTCACCCGGATCAGCTTCGACGAAGCGATCGGACGCAATCTGGCGGTGATGGATGCGACGGCGTTTGCGCTGTGTCGCGACCAGAAACTGCCGATCAACGTGTTCTCGATCTTCAAGACCGGCGCCTTGAAGCGCGTGGTGATGGGCGAGGACGAGGGCACCCTGGTTCACGTTTAGATTTTAGGAGTGGGGCATGATTCCCGAACTGAAAAAGACGTCTGAACAAAAGATGCAGAAGAGCCTGGAGGCGCTCAAGGCCGACCTGGCCAAGGTACGCACCGGGCGGGCGCATACCGGCATTCTCGATCATGTCCATGTGGACTACTACGGATCGCCGGTGCCGATCACCCAGGTCGCCAATGTGACCCTGATCGACGCCCGTACCATCGGCGTGCAGCCCTGGGAAAAACCCATGGTGGGCAAGGTGGAAAAGGCGATCCGCGATTCCGACCTGGGCCTCAATCCTTCGACCCAGGGCGAGATCATTCGCGTGCCGATGCCGGCCCTGACCGAGGAGCGCCGCCGCGACCTGATCAAGGTGATCAAGCACGAGGGCGAGAACGCCAAGGTGGCGATCCGCAACCTGCGCCGCGACGCGATCACGCACCTGAAGGACGCGCTGAAGAAGAAGGAAATCTCGGAAGACGACGAACGCCGCGCCCTTGACGACATGCAGCGCCTCACCGACCGCTATGTCGCCGAAGTCGACCGGGCGCTGGCGGACAAAGAGAAGGACCTGATGGCGATCTGATTCCGGATCGCCGGTGCGCCGCCATCGGCTTGCGCAGCAGATTGAATCATCGCTTCTGAGAGGGTGTCATGGCAGGAAAGTTCACCAGCTCGACGCAGGCAATTCCCAACGTGGGCGACATGCCGCGCCACATTGCCATCATCATGGATGGCAACGGGCGCTGGGCGAAAAGGCGCTTCATGCCGCGCGTCGCGGGCCACAAGCGCGGGGTGGAGACGGTGCGGGCGATGGTCAAGGCCTGCATCGCACGCGGGGTCGACTACCTGACCCTGTTTGCCTTTTCCTCGGAAAACTGGCGGCGTCCGGCCGAGGAAGTCTCCTTCCTGATGAGCCTGTTCATCAACGCACTGCAGGGCGAAATCGGCAAACTCCATGCCAACGGCGTGCGGCTGAAAGTGGTCGGCGACCTGTCCGCCTTCGAACCGCGGCTGGTCGCGCTGATCCGCGAAGGCGAGGCGACCACGGCCAACAATTCCCGCCTGACGCTGACCATCGCCGCCAACTACGGCGGGCGCTGGGACATCCTGCAGGCCATGAACCAATTGGCGCTGGCCCATCCGGAAAAGGCCGGCTGCTACGGCGAGGCGGACCTGGCGCCGCACCTGGTGATGGCCTACGCGCCGGAACCCGACTTGTTCATCCGCACCGGCGGCGAGCAGCGCATCAGCAATTTCCTGCTCTGGCAACTGGCCTACAGCGAACTGCATTTCACCGACACCCTGTGGCCGGATTTCGACGAGCCGGCGCTGGATGCGGCGATCGCCTCCTACCGGCGGCGCGAGCGCCGCTTCGGGCGCACCAGCGAGCAACTCGCCGAACAGCCGGCCGCTCAGGCGCTCGGCGTATTGCCAGCGCCAACTCTTGCACCGTCATCCCGCGACTGAGATGCTGAAGACGCGGGTCGTCACCGCACTGCTGCTGGTTGCCGGTCTCGCGCTGATCCTGTTCGCCCTGCCGCCGCTGGCGGCGGTGCTGGCCTTTGCCGCGATTGCCGCGCTGGCGGCCTGGGAGTGGGGCGGCCTGATGCGCCAGGACCAGCCGGCGCGGGTCATGTATGCATTTGTGCTGGTGCTGTTCTGCTGGCAGTTGACGGTGGCGGCAGCGCAACTGGTGCCGGTGCTGCTCGGCGTCGCGGCGGTGTTCTGGATCCTGGTGGTGCCGCTGTGGTTCCGCTACCGATGGCGGCTTGCCGGCAACGACTTTTTCGGCTACCTGCTGGGCGCCTTGGTGATCCTGCCGACCTGGGCCGCGATGGTGGCCCTGCATGCGGTGAGCACCTGGCTGCTGCTGGCCGCCATGGCGCTGGTTTGGGTGGCCGACATTTCCGCCTATTTCGCCGGCCGCGCATTTGGTAAACACGGCCGGCACAAGCTGGCGCCGACCATCAGCCCCGGCAAGACCTGGGAAGGCGTGGCCGGCGCCGTGGTCGGCGTGCTGATCTACGGTGCCATCGTGCTGAGCTATTCGCCGCTGGCGGGCAGCTTGCCGCTGGCATGGCCGCTGTTGGCGCTGCTGCTGATCCTGCTCACCGCGGCGAGCGTGATCGGCGACTTGTTCGAATCGCTGCTGAAGCGTCAGGCCGGCATCAAGGACAGCAGCAATCTGCTGCCGGGCCACGGCGGGGTGCTCGATCGCATCGATGCACTGACCTCCACCCTGCCGCTGGCGGCCCTGATCCTGTACCTGGTTAAATCATGAAACTGACTATTCTCGGCGCCACCGGTTCCATCGGCGTCAGCACGCTCGACGTGGTGGCGCGCCATCCGGAACGCTTCGAGGTGGTGGCCCTGACCGGGCATCGCCAGGTTGAGGTTCTTGCCGCGCAGTGCCGCCGCTTCCGTCCGGCCTATGCGGTGGTGGGCGGTGCGGAGGATGCCCTGCGCCTGGCGCGCATGCTCAGGGACGCCGGCCTCGCCACCGAGGTGTTGCACGGCGCCGAGGCGCTGGTGCAGGTCGCCAGCCTGCCCGAGGTCGATGCGGTGATGGCCGCCATCGTCGGTGCCGCGGGCCTGTCGCCGACGCTCGCCGCCGCGCGTGCGGGCAAGCGCGTGCTGCTGGCCAACAAGGAAGCGCTGGTGATGGCCGGCGCGGTGTTCATGAGTGAGGCGCGGCAGGCCGGCGCGCTGCTGCTGCCGATCGACAGCGAACACAACGCGGTGTTCCAGTCGATGCCGCACAACTACGCGGGCGACATGGCGCGCGGCGCGGTCAGGCGCATCCTGCTGACCGCCTCGGGCGGACCGTTCCGCAATACGCCGCTGGCAGCGCTGACCGAGGTGACGCCGGAGCAGGCGGTGGCCCATCCCAATTGGGTGATGGGCAGAAAAATTTCGGTCGATTCGGCGACCATGATGAACAAGGGTCTCGAAGTCATCGAGGCGCACTGGCTGTTCAATGCCCCGGCCGACAGCATCGAAGTGGTGATCCACCCGCAGAGCATGATTCATTCCCTGGTGGATTATGCGGACGGTTCGGTGCTGGCCCAGCTCGGCAATCCCGACATGCGCACGCCGATCGCCCACGCCCTGGCCTGGCCCGAGCGGATCGATTCCGGGGTGGCGCCGCTCGACTTGTTCGCCGTGGCGCAGCTGAGTTTCGAGCGCCCGGACCTGGCGCGCTTTCCCTGTCTCGACCTGGCCTATCGCGCCTTGCGTGCCGAAGGCAATGCGGCAGCCGTGCTGAATGCCGCCAACGAAGTCGCAGTGACCGCGTTTCTCGACCGTCGCCTGTCTTTCCTCGGCATTCCCGATCTGATCGCGGCCACGCTCGATGTCGTGCCGCAGGCCGCCGTGCCCGACCTTGCCGCGGTGCTGGAGGCCGACCGCCAGGGGCGGGCGGCAGCCCTCGATATCCTTTCGCGCATGTCATGAACCCGGAACTGCTGGCCTGGTATGTTGGCGCCTTCCTGCTGGCACTGGCGGTGCTGGTTGTGGTGCACGAGATGGGCCACTACCTGGCGGCGCGCGCCTGCAATGTCAAGGTCCTGCGCTTTGCCTTCGGTTTCGGCAAGGTGCTCTGGATGCGGCGCCAAGGCCGCGACGGCACCGAGTGGGCGATCTCTGCGTTTCCGCTGGGCGGCTACGTCAAGATGCTCGACGAGCGCGAGGGCGAGGTTGCCGCCGCGGAACTGCCGCGCGCCTTCAACCGCCAGTCGGTGGGCCGCCGCGCCTTCATCGTGGCGGCCGGTCCGGTGGCGAATTTCCTGCTGGCGATCGTCTTGTACTGGTTCCTCTTCATGGCCGGCGTCACCGAGCTCAAGCCCCGCCTCGGACCGCCGCCGGCAGGCACGCCGGCGGCGCTGGCCGGCATCGGCGAGGGCATGACGGTGCGCGCGGTGAATGGCCAGGCGATCCAGACCTGGCAGGAACTGCGCTGGGAAACCATGCGCCGCGCCCTGGATCAGGAGCCGCTGCAACTGGAGGTGATCAGCCTGCATGGCGAGGCAGGGATGCACCGTATCGCCAGCGATCGCTTCGATCTCGAAGAACTCGAAAAGGATCCCCTGCGCACGCTGGGGCTGGTGCTTTACCGGCCGCGCCTGCCGGCCGTGGTGGGTCGCGTGCTGCCCGGTTCGGCGGCTGCGGCAGCGGGATTTCGCGATGACGATAGAATACTGGCGATCGACGGCAAGGCGATTGCCCTCTGGGCCGAACTGGCGGCAACCGCCGGCGCCGCGCCGGGCCGTGAGCTGAAATTCGCCATTGAGCGCGACGGTCGCCAGCTCGAGCTGGTTGCCGCTCCGCGCCTGGCCGAAGAGGGTGGGCACAAGCTCGGACGGCTGGGCCTGATGGCCAAGGAGGGCAAGGGCGAGGCCTTCGAGATGACGACGGTCGTCAGCTACGGCCCCCTGGATTCGATTGCGCGTTCGCTGGCGCAGACCTGGGACACCTCTATCCTCAGCCTGCGCATGATGGGCCGCATGCTGACCGGCGAGCTGTCATGGAAGAATCTCTCCGGGCCGGTGACCATCGCCGACTACGCGGGCCAGTCGGCACGCCTCGGCCCCAGCTATTACCTGCGCTTTCTGGCCTTGATCAGTATCAGTCTCGGTGTGCTCAACCTGCTACCGGTGCCGGTTCTGGACGGGGGGCATTTGATGTATTATCTCGTCGAATTTATCAAGGGTGGACCAGTGTCCGAACGGGCTCTGGAAATCGGCCAACAGATCGGTTTCGCCCTGCTGGCGCTGCTTATGGCTTTTGCCTTCTACAACGATATCAACCGTCTTGTTTCCGGCTAATTTCCGTTCAAACACATGAATAAAAAACTGCTCGCCGGTCTGGTCGCTTCCCTGCTGGCACACTCGGCCTGGGCGTTCGATCCATTCCAGATCAAGGATATCCGGGTCGAAGGCATACAGCGCACCGAGGCCGGCACGGTGTTTTCCTACCTGCCGGTCAAGGTCGGCGACACCATGAACGACGAAAAGGCGGCAGCCGCGATCAAGGCGCTGTTCGCCACCGGTTTCTTCAAGGACGTGCGCCTGGAGATCGACGGCCAGGTGCTGGTGGTGGTGCTTGAAGAGCGTCCGGCGATCGCTTCGCTCGATTTCTCCGGCCTCAAGGCCTTCAAGCCGGAAGACCTGAAGAAGTCGCTGCGCGAGGTCGGTCTTGCCGAGTCGCGCATCTTCGACCGCGCCATGGTCGAACGCGCCGAACAGGAACTCAAGCGCCAATACCTGGCCCAGGGACACTATGCGGTCCAGGTGACGACCACCATCACGCCGCTGGAACGCAATCGCGTCGGGGTTAACTTCGCCGTCACCGAGGGCGACATCGCCAAGATCAAGCAGATCAACATCATCGGCGCCGGCGCCGTCAAGGAATCCGAGTTGCTCGACCTGATGGTGCTGCGCACGCCGGGCTGGCTGACCTGGTACACCAAGAACGATCAATACTCGAAGCAGAAACTCTCCGGCGATCTGGAAACCCTGCGCTCCCATTACCTCGACCGCGGCTATCTCGAATTCAACATCGAGTCGACCCAGGTATCGATATCGCCGGACAAGCAGGACATCTACATCACCGTCAACATCACTGAGGGCGAGAAGTACACGGTCTCTGCGGTCAAGCTGGCCGGCCAGTTGCTGCTGCCCGAAGAGGAATTGACCAAGCTGGTGCAGGTGAGGCCCGGTGAAGTGTTCTCGCGCGAGAAGATGGCCGACACCACCAAGGCCATCAGCGAGCGTCTGGGCAATGAAGGCTATGCGTTTGCCAACGTCAATGCGGCACCGGAACTGGACAAGGAAAAGCGCCAGGTGGCGTTCACCGTGTACATCGACCCGGGGCGCCGCGTCTACGTGCGCCGCATCAACGTGACCGGCAACACGCGGACCCGCGATGAAGTGGTGCGGCGTGAATTGCGCCAGACCGAGTCCGCCTGGTATGACGGCGAGAGGATCAACAAGTCGCGCACGCGCGTCGATCGGCTGGGGTATTTCGACGAGGTGTCGGTGGAAACGCCGCCGGTCGCCGGCACCACCGACCAGGTCGACATGGAAGTCAAGGTCAAGGAAAAGCCCACCGGCAACATCATGCTCGGAGCGGGTTTCTCCAGCGCTGAAAAATTCACGCTGTCCGGTTCGGTGCAGCAGCAGAACCTGTTCGGCAGCGGCAAGCACATCGGCGTCCAGGTCAGCACCAGCAAATCGAACAAGGTCTATTCCCTGTCGCATACCGACCCGTATTTCACGGTCGACGGCATCAGCCAGGGCTTCGACATCTACGTGCGCAACACCGACACCAGCACCCTTTCGGTCGGCAGCTTCGGCTCGGATTCGGCCGGTGGCGGCGTGCGCTGGGGGCTGCCGATCGGCGAGGACGACTACCTCAACCTCGGCGTCTCGATCGACCGTACCACGCTCAAGACCGACGCCAACAGCCCGCTGCGCTACCAGGACTACGTGACCCGCTTCGGTGCCAGGAGCAACACCCTGTTGACCACGATCGGCTGGCAGAAGGATGAACGCGACAGCCTGCTGGTGACCACCAAGGGTGTTTTGCGGCGCGCGGTACTCGAAGTTTCCCTGCCGGGCAGCACGGCGACCTATGTTCGTGCCACCTATCAGCACCAGCATTTTTTCCCCCTCGACCGCAGGCTCACGCTGGCGCTGAACGGCGAGGTGGGCGTGGCCCAGAAATATGGCGACAAGGAACTGCCCTTCTTCAAGAATTTCTACGCCGGCGGCATCGGCTCGGTGCGCGGCTTCGACTCGGGTTCCCTGGGGCCGCGCGATGCGGCTACCAACGAGGCGGTCGGCGGCAGCAAGCGGCTGATCGGCAACGTCGAACTGCTGTTCCCCGTGCCCGGCATGGGGCGCGACAATTCGATGCGCCTCTCCGGCTTCCTCGATGCTGGCAATGTCTGGGGTTACGATAGCAAGTTCAGCTTGGGCAGCTTGCGCTACAGTGGCGGTATCGCGCTGTCGTGGAATTCGCCCATGGGTCCGCTCAAGTTCTCCTTTGCCAATCCGTTCAACAAAAAAACCGAAGACAAGGTGCAACGTCTGCAGTTCCAGATGGGCTCGGTCTTTTGATAGTCTGATTGTGAGAAAGTCATGCTGAAGAAATACATTCTTGCCGGTATTGCCCTGATCTCGTTCTCTGCCGCAGTCCTGGCCGAGAGCAAGATCGGCTTCGTCAATAGCCAGAAGATTCTCAACGACGCACCCCAGGCCGCGCGCGCCAAGAAGAAGATCGAAAAGGATTTCGAAAAGCGCGACCAGGAACTGCAGCGCATTGCCAAGCAGTTGCAGGGCATGCAGGAGACGCTGGACAAGAACGCGGTGACCATGGCCGAGAGCGAGCGACGCACCAAGGAGCGCGAGTTCGGCGAACTCAACCGCGATTTCCAGCGCAAGCAGCGCGAGTTCCGCGAGGATCTGAGCCAGCGCCAGAACGAGGAAATGGCCGCGATTTTCGAGCGCGTGAACAAGATCATCAAGCAGATCGCCGAAGCCGAGAAGTACGACATCATTTTCCAGGAGGCGGTCTACGCCAACCCGCGCATCGACATCACGGACAAGGTGATAAAGGCGCTGGGCGACGGCAACAAGTGATTCCCTTCCCATATCATCCGTGACTTTGTCGACTTCGCCTTGCCGTGCAATGTGCACTGTCTGCGGCTTGTCTTCGCGTCACAAATGATCTGGCAAAGGAATAGGACGCTTTGGCCGTGATGCTGCGGCTCGATGAGATCGTCGCACGTTTCGGCGGAGAGATAGTTGGCGCTGGCGACACGGTGATTTCCCGCATCGGCACCCTGGAAGGTGCCGGCCCCGGCGAACTGGCCTTCCTGGCCAACCCGAAGTACCGCCATCAGCTGGCCACCACCCGCGCCAGTGCGGTGATCATGGCGCCGCCCGAGGTGGCTGGTCCGGCAGCGGCAATCCTGACGCCGCAACCCTATCTGTATTACGCCCGCGTGGCGCAGTGGCTGAATCCCCCGCCCCTCGTCGTCGCCGGCATTCATCCCAGTGCCGTGGTCGAGGGCGAGGTGTCCGCCAAGGCCAGCATCGGACCCCAGGTCTGGATCGGCGCCGGCGCCAGGATCGCCGACGATGTGGTGATCGGCGCCAACTGCAGCATCGGCGCCGGGGTCGAGATCGGTGTCGGCACCCGACTGGCGGCCAATGTGACGATTTATTCCGGGGTCATCCTCGGGGCGCGCTGCCTGGTGCATTCCGCGGCGGTGATCGGCGCCGACGGCTTCGGCTTCGCGCGCGAGGCGGAGGGAGCCTGGGTCAAGATTCCGCAAGTCGGTCGCGTGCTGGTCGGCGACGATGTCGAGATCGGAGCCGGAACCACCATCGATCGCGGTGCGCTGGGCGACACGGTGATCGGCGACGGGGTCAAGCTCGACAACCAGATCCAGGTCGGACACAACGTGCACATCGGCGCCCACACTGCGATGGCCGGTTGCGTCGGCATCGCCGGCAGCGCGGTAATCGGCGCACGCTGCACGGTGGGCGGCGGCGCGGTGATCCTCGGACACCTGAGCATTGCCGATGACGTCAATGTGGCCGCCGGCACCCTGGTGGCCAAGTCGATTGGCAAAGCGGGAACCTACAGCGGCGCCGTGCCTTTCCTCGAACACGGCGACTGGCGGCGGAATTTTTCGCGGCTGCGCCATCTTGACGCGATGGCCGATAAAATCCGTGCCCTCGAACAACGGCTTGCCGCACTGGAGAAGAAATCATGAGTTCAGCCACCGCTGGCGGGGCAGTCGATTCCCGCATGGATATCCACGAAATCCTCAATTATCTGCCGCATCGCTATCCCTTCCTGCTGGTCGATCGCGTGCTCGACGTGGTGCCCGGCGAGCGCATCACGGCGCTCAAGAACGTCAGCATGAACGAGCCGTTCTTCCCCGGTCACTATCCGCATCATCCGGTGATGCCCGGCGTCCTGGTGGTCGAGGCGATGGCGCAGACCGCGGCGATCCTGTCCTTCAAGACCATGGATAGCAAGCCTGACGACAAGTCGGTTTACTACTTCGTCGGCATCGACAACGCGCGCTTCAAGAAGCCCGTCGGGCCCGGCGACCAACTGGTGATCGAAGTCACGCTCGCCGCCAACAAGCGCGGCATCTGGAAATTTTCGGCGACGGCGAAGGTCGATGGCCAGGTGGCTGCGGAAGCCGACCTGATCTGCGCCGTGCGACCGACGCCCTGATGAGCGTTCATCCCAGCGCCATCGTCCATCCCGCGGCGAAGCTCGGTCGCGGCGTGGTCATCGGTCCCTATTCGATCGTCGGCGAGCATGTCGAAATCGGCGATCACACGGTGATCGGCCCCCACGTCGTCCTCACCGGCCATACCCGGATCGGCAGCGACAACCGGATCTTCCAGTTCTGTTCCATCGGCGAACAGCCGCAGGACAAGAAGTATGCGGGCGAGCCGACCCGGCTCGAAATCGGCGACCGCAACACCATCCGCGAGTTCTGCACCTTCAATTGCGGCACGACGCAGGATGCCGGCGTGACGCGCCTCGGCAATGACAACTGGATCATGGCCTACGTGCATCTGGCGCACGATTGCCAGGTCGGCAACCAGACCATCTTCGCCAACAACGCGCAGATCGCCGGCCACGTGCAGGTCGAAGACTGGGCCATCCTTGGCGCCTACACGGCGGTGCACCAGTTCGTGCGCATCGGCGCCCACAGCATCACGGCGATGGGCACCATCCTGCTGCAGGATCTGCCGCCCTTCGTCATGGCCGCCGGCAATCCGGCCGTGCCGCGCAGCATCAACGCCGAGGGGCTCAAGCGCCGCGGCTTTTCGGCAGATGCCGTGGCGGCGGTCAAGCGCGCCTACAAGACGCTCTACAAGGCCGGCATGAAGCTCGACGAGGCGCGCGCCGTGATCGAAGCCGACTCGGCGGCGGTGCCCGAACTGGCCTTGCTGGCAGGCTTTCTCGCCCATCCCGGACGAGGAATCATTCGCTGATGGTGCGAATCGCCATGGTGGCGGGCGAAGCCTCCAGCGACCAGCTTGCCGCACATTTGATTACCGCGCTCAAACGGCACCTGCCGGAGGCGCAGTTTTACGGCATCGGCGGGCCGAAGATGCAGCGCGAGGGCTTCGATTCGCTGTGGCCGGCCGAAATGCTGGCGGTGCGCGGCTATGCAGAGGTCTTGCGGCACTATCGGGCCATCACCCGCATGCGCCGGCAACTCCTGCGCCGCCTGCTGCAGGACAAGCCGGATGTTTTCATCGGCGTCGACGGCTCGGATTTCAACCTCTGGCTGGAAAAGCGCCTCAAGGCGCGCGGCATTCCCACCATCCACTTCGTCAGTCCGTCGATCTGGGCCTGGCGCAAGAACCGCATGAGCCGGATCGTCGAGTCGGTGAGCCACATCCTCGCCCTCTATCCCTTCGAGCCCGAGTTGTATCGGGGCACTCCCGTCAAGTGCAGCTATGTCGGCCACCCGCTGGCCGACGTGATTCCGCTCGAAATCGACCGGCGCGCGGTGCGCGAACAGCTCGGTGTGGCGCAGGAGCGCCCGGTGATCGCCCTGCTGCCGGGCAGCCGCCAGTCCGAACTGCATTTCATGGCCGAGACATTTATCGAGACGGCCAAGCTGCTGCTGCAGCGTCATCCGCAATTGCAGTTCCTGGTGCCGCTGGTGTCGCGCGAGACGCGCCTGCAGTTCGAGACGGCGCTGTGGAAGCTCAAGGCCGACGAAATGCCCTTCACGTTGATGTTCGGCCACGCGGCGGAGGCGGTCGCCGCCAGCGATGCGGTACTCGTGGCGAGCGGCACCGCCACGCTGGAAACCGCCCTGGTCGGCCGGCCCATGGTGATCGCCTACAAGATGTCGCCGTGGTCCTGGCGCCTGATGCGCGGCATGCGCTATCTGCCCTGGGTCGGACTGCCGAACATTCTCGCCGGGCGCTATGTGGTGCCCGAGTTCCTGCAGGACGAGGCGACGCCCGAGAATCTCGCCCAGGCGCTGGGCAATCTGCTGGCGGACCGGCCGGCGCGCGCCGCCATCGCGCGCGTCTTCGCCGGCATCCACCGCCTGCTGCGGCAGAACACCGCGCAGAAGGCGGCCGACGCCGTGCTGCCCTATCTGCAGAAGGCATGATTCACCTGATATGCGGCGTCGATGAAGCCGGACGCGGCCCGCTTGCCGGGCCGGTCTATGCGGCCGCCGTGATTCTCGATCCGGCCAGGCCCATCGTCGGCCTGGCGGACTCCAAGAAGCTGTCCGCGCGCGCGCGCGAGCGCCTGGCGCTGGAAATACGCGAGAAGGCGCTGAGCTTCGGCATCGCCTCGGCATCGGTCGAGGAAATCGACAGCATCAATATCCTGCAGGCGACGCTGCTGGCCATGCGCCGCGCCGTGGAGGCGCTTGGCGTGCAGCCGCTGGAAGCGCTGATCGACGGCAACCGCTGCCCGCCGCTGGCGATGCCGGCACGCGCCATCGTCCGCGGCGATGCAACCGAGCCGGCGATTTCGGCGGCCTCGATTCTCGCCAAGACGGCGCGCGATGCCGAAATGCGGCGTATTCACGAGGCATTTCCCCAGTATGGGCTGGATCGCCACAAGGGCTATGACACCGCAATCCATCGGGCGGCCCTGCAGTTGTATGGGCCGGCGGCGTTCCACCGCAGAAGTTTTGCGCCGGTGCGGGCCCTGCTCGAAGGATCGCGATGAAGGATTCGCGCCACATCGTTTCGCGCGACAACCCGCTTTTCAAGTCGCTGCGCACGATCGCGGACGATCCGCGCCGGCACGGGTTCGCGCTTGCCGACGGGATACACCTGGTATCGACCTGCCTGACGCGCGGCGTTGCCATAGTCAAGCTGCTGGTGAGCGAGAGCGGGCTGAAAAATTCCGAGATCGCGGCCCTGCTTCCGGGGGCAGCGGGCATCGATTGTGTGGTCCTGCGCGACAACTTGTTTCGCGAAGTCTCCGGCGTCAGCACGCCGACCGGCATTGCCGCCGTGATCGCCATTCCGCGAGCGTCGGACGCAGCGCCGCAAGGCGATGCCGTGCTGCTCGACGCGGTGCAGGATGCGGGCAACGTCGGCGCCATCCTGCGCACCGCAGCCGCGGCCGGGGTGCATCAGGTCTTGCTGGGAACCGGCTGTGCCGGGGCATGGACGGCGCGCGTGCTGCGCGCCGGGCAGGGCGCACATTTTTCGCTGGCGATTCGCGAACAGGTGAATCTCGCGGCGGTGTTGGCGGCCCGTTCAGCCACTTCGGTTGCGACCGTGGCCAGTGGCGGTCGCGGCCTCTATGAACTCGACCTGAGCGGACCGCTGCTCTGGCTGGTGGGCAACGAGGGTGCGGGACTGTCTGCGGAACTCATCGCGGCGGCCGACCTGCGCACCACGATTCCGCTTGCCGGCGGCACCGAATCGCTGAACGTGGCGGCGGCCACCGCGGTGTGCCTGTTCGAGGCGAGCCGGCAGCGCTTGCAAGCCAACCGGGCCTGAAAACAAAAAGGCCCGCGCGAGGCGGGCCTGAAGCAAACCTGAAACGCTGTTTACTTCTTCTTGGCAGCCTTCTTGCCGGCCACTGCAGCCTTGAAGGTGGCACCGGCCGTGAAGCGCGGCACGGTGGTGGCAGCGATCTTGAGTTCCTTGCCGGTCTGCGGATTGCGGCCGACACGCGCGGCGCGCTTCGAGGACTTGAAGCTGCCGAAGCCGACCAGGGTAACGCTGTCACCCTTGGAGACGGCCTTGACGATGGCGGCGATGACAGCGGACAGCGCCTTCTCGGCAGCAGCCTTGCTGATATCGGCTTCTTTGGCGGTGATTTCGATCAGTTCAGACTTGTTCATGTGTGACCTCGTGGGAGTGATGATGGTAGTGGCGGGTTGAATTCTATGCGAATGGTAACGCAGTGTAATCAAGAATTCCCTGTCTGGATCAAGCTTTTTGAAAATTGTCTCAATGCTGCAGCGCCGCGGAATCGGGCTTCTCCGGTTGTTTGCCGCGGTCGGAATAATATGCCGGGGAGGGAAAGGCGCACGCGGCAAAGGCGATAAAATATTCGTTTTGGCAGTAGCGCCGGTTTCCGCCGCCGTTGCCGGGCGGCTGCTCTCAGCCGGAAGTTTCGGGAAAAGGACACAGGGAAAATGGAACTCGCCTGGTGGCACTGGATGGTGCTCGGCCTCGGCCTGGGGCTGCTCGAACTGGCCGTACCCAGTTTTTTCATCATCTGGTTCGGCCTCGGCGCGCTGCTGGTGGGTGTCGCCATGCTGGTTGTCCCGGAGATCGCATTTACCACGCAGATACTGCTGTGGACCGCCGCCTCGGTACTGATGACCATGCTCTGGTTCAAGGTTTTCCGCCGCGACGACGGCAAGACGCGGTCGGGCCAGGCCAACGAGGCGCTGGGCGAAATCGGCATCCTGGTGCGGGCGATCGAGCCGCTGGGTGTTGCGTCGGCACGCGGTGAAGTGCGTTTCCAGAAGCCGGTGATGGGCTCCGATGTCTGGCCCTGTCTCGCCGATGAAGCGATAGCCGCCGGCGAGCGGGTCAGGGTGTTGGCGGTGGACGGCCAGCTATTGAAGGTAGGCAAATACTGAAAGGGTCGGTGATGGGTGAGTTCGCGGTTTTTGTAATTGCAGTATTTGTCTTTGTCGCAGTCACCATCGCCAAGGGCGTGCGCATCGTGCCGCAGGGCGAGGAATGGATCGTCGAGCGCCTCGGCAAGTACCACGCCACGTTGCGTCCCGGCCTCAACATCATCATTCCCTACTTCGACCAGGTGCGTTACAAGCTGGTGACCAAGGACATCATCCTCGACGTCCAGGAACAGGAAGTCATCACCAAGGACAACGCGGTGATCCTGACCAATGCGATCGCCTTCATCAAGGTCACCGATCCGATCAAGGCGGTCTACGGCGTCACGGATTTCTCCGAGGCGATCCGCAACATGATCATGACCACCCTGCGCTCGATCATCGGCGAGATGACGCTGGACGAGGCGCTGTCCAACCGCGACAAGATCAAGGCCCGGTTGCGCGAAGGTGTCGCCGACGAGGCCATCGACTGGGGCCTGACCGTGAAGTCGGTCGAGATCCAGGACATCAACCCGTCGGAATCGATGCAGAAGGCCATGGAGGCGCAGGCCTCGGCCGAGCGCGAGCGCAAGGCCATGGTGACCAAGGCCGAGGGCACCAAGCAGTCCACCATCCTCAACGCCGAGGCGCAGCTGCAGGCCGCGCGCCTGCAGGCCGAAGCGCAGATCACGCTGGCCGACGCCTCGGCCGAGGCGATCCGCCGCGTGGCGGCCGCGATCGGCACGGAGGACGCGCCGATGCGCTACATGCTGGGCGAGAAGTACATCCATGCGATCGGCAACCTGGCCTCGTCGGACAATGCCAAGACGGTACTGATTCCGGCCGACATCCAGGACACGCTGCGCGGCATCCTCGGCAGCCGCAAGTAGGCGCGGCACCGGAGCTGACTGTTTCCATGCGCCTGCTGGCCTTCGAGACCGCGACACGACGCCTGTCGGTTGCGCTGTGGCAGGACGGCGCGCTCATCGAGCGCGCCGAGGAGCTGCCCAACGGCGGCTCCGAACGGCTCTTGCCCTGGGTGCACGAACTGCTGGCCGAGGCCGGCTGTTCGCTGACGCAGATCGACGGCATCGCCTTCGGCGCCGGGCCCGGCGGCTTCACCGGCCTGCGCCTGGCCTGCGGCGTGGCGCAGGGCCTGGCCTGGGGCCTCGACCGGCCGGTAGTGCCGGTATCGAGCCTCGAAGCGCTGGCACTGGCCTGCGGCGAACGCGAGGTCTGGGTCTGCCTCGATGCGCGCATGAACGAGGTATATAGCGCGGCCTATCGGGTCGGGGGCGACAGCGTGGAGCAACTCATGGCGCCTGCCTGCCTGCCGCCCGCCGTGGCGCCAGCGCCAACTCTTGCCGGCCTCTGGGCGATCGGCGACGGCTTCGCGGCCTACGGCGACTTGCTGCTCGCCGGCAAGCCGGACCTCGCCGGAGTGCGTGCCGATGCGTTTCCGACGGCTGCCGCCGTGCTGCGTCTCGCCGCGCCGATATTTGCCCAAGGCGGGGCGGTCGCGGCTGCCCAGGCGCAGCCCATTTACGTGCGCGACAAGGTGGCGCTGACCACCGCCGAACGCATGGCGCGCGGCGGACTTCGATAGTGCTGTGCTACCGGGCCATGACGGGCGACGATCTCGATGCGGTGGCGGAGGCGGAGCGGCGCATCTATGCCTTTCCCTGGACCCGCGGCAATTTTGCCGATTCCCTGGCGGCCGGCCATGACACCTGGCTGGCGCAGGAGCACGGACAGATGACCGGCTATGCCGTGATGATGCAGGTACTGGATGAGGCGCATCTACTGAACATTACCGTGCTGCCCGAACTGCAGCGCGGCGGTCGCGGCTCCGCCTTGCTGATGCATCTATTCGACCAGGCGCGGGCGCAGGCGGTAACGCGCATGCTGCTCGAAGTGCGCCCCGGCAACCTCGGCGGCCAGGCCTTGTATCGGCGCCACGGCTTCGCCGAAATCGGCCGCCGCCGCGATTATTATCCGGCGCATGAAGGCCGTGAGGATGCCATCGTGATGGCGCGCGATTTATGACGCAGGACGAGATTCTGCGCGAGATGGGCCTGGGGCCGGTCTGGAAACTGCGCGCCACGGCTGCCGCAATACCTGCGGCGGAATCTGTGACGGAACCCGTGACGGAACCCGTGACGGAACCCGTGACGGAACCCGTGACGGAACCCGTGACGG